>CANPZR010000147.1 GCA_947589175.1 uncultured Lachnospiraceae bacterium
AAAAACGGCAGGAGGAATACAATAGTCATCAAAACAGAGAAATGGCGGGAGTTTAAGAAATTTATTCCTCACCGCTGGATGTCAAGGAAATTCTATTGACAATCCTGTGGTTTTGCGATATTATTTAACTACGTCACGTAGTTTTGTGGAGTTTCGAAATAGAGATACTGAGTATATGGAAGAAAAGTTGTTTTATGATACAACCACATTTCCAAAATTTGTTTGGGTGGGCGAGTATTCTACCCTAGAATTATATCGTCAAGGAAAAATTCTTGGAGAGATAATTGTTGACGCAACGGCACCTAAATATTCTGGTATGGGGGCAATTATTGCAATGCGTTTTGGCGGTCGGTGTGCTTCAAGACAGACAAATGAACCGCCAGAAATTTTACAACAGAAATTATGTGATTTGAAAGAGCAACAGGCTCGGCTAATATATAGTTTATATGTTAAAAATTTGCAGAAGGGAGACTTGGAAAAATGCTAAAGTCGATAGCTACCTCATCAAAAGCCGAAATTCGGAGGAGAAGTACAGTTCAATATGATTTTTCGCAAATGCTGAAGAATATTCCAGAGATGAACAAAGATGTAAATGAGAGAATTCAAAAATATGAAGAATGTCAATCTCTTAGCTTAAGAAGAGCTAGACATATTCGTTCACGATAGGCTTGTTAATTATTAACAAAATACGGTAGTATAATTTGAAACGTTGCAGATTTGATTATTACAAAAGCGTTTTTAATCTGGTATTAAAGCTAGCGAGTGTATATATAATCAATGTTCTGTAACGTTTTCATTTTTAAGATACTTAATGGAGGAATAAGTATGGCAAATGATAAAGAGGCAGAAAGCAAAAAAAGAAGTGAATTGTATAAAGGGATTGAATACTTAGGTTTTTCAGAAAAAGATGCAAAAAAAATATTTGAAAATTTTGAAGATGAATGCATAATAGAAATAACCGCACCGCAAAAAGAATCAATGCCAATGGAAGTTGCTATAACTCAAAAGTCACATACTGGACGTTATAAAGGAAATTTGTATAAGCCTGGAAATGTAATATTTAATATTAGGGAAGCAGTAGTGAGTTCAATGGTTATAGGTGGATCAGTAATATCTTCAATAATGTCTGTTTCAATCTCACAACCAATAATAGCTATATTAACTATTGTAGTCGCAGTTTTATCAATAGCTGATTTAGGGAAAATTGAATTGGAAGATGATGCAGTAATAATTTTGGCAAATTTATGGAAGAATAGTAAGGGAGCTAATCAACCAATAGAAATAGAAGAAGCTTATAATATTATCAATCAAGAGTTAGAAAACAATAAGAGGGATAAATTATCAATAACAAGATATAATGATTTGTTAAAAGATTTAGAAAAGTTGAAAACTGTTAAAATTATTGATAACAAGATTCAATTAAAAGAGAAAGTAGTTATTAAATATGATTAGTAAATTTATCTACAGCCTCTTGCAGTTCCATAGTGCGGCTGTACTCCCGGACCTTCGACACATACTGGCAGTACTCCATCAGAAGCCTGCATTCTTTTTTAATAGGTTCATTATACCCCGGATTGATGTTGTTTTTTGGTTTCTTCCATTCACATTCCTCCCTCTCTGACAGGGGCGGAGGACAGTGTCCGGTTCAGCTATGTCTGCCGCTCCTGTTTTAAAGTAAAATTTAAAATTATTGGATTTCTTGGGGTATGAGCTGTAGTTGTGCTACAGCAACGCAGGCAGATTACTTACTTAGGTTTTTGGCATAAAATTAGGTGTTGACATACATATGCGAGGTGGTAGAATAAAGAGGAAAAATTTGTTAGCATTATATAGGGAAATTTCCCTGGATTGGAGGAGAAACATGAAATTAAACAGAAGGCGGCATAAGGTGATAGCGCTTTTTCTTGCAGGGGTTCTGATAGGAAACAGCGCATCTATGGTTGCACCGGCAACAGCCAACGCGGCGAAAAAGGTGAAACTGACGCCGAAGAAGATTAGCGTGACGGTGGGGAAGACAGAGAAACTGAAACTGAAGAACAACAAAAAGAAGGTGAAATGGACTGTTGAGTCCGGTAAGAAATTTGTCGCTCTTAAAAATGAAAAAAAGACAGGAGTGACTGTAAAAGGGACGAAGGCGGGCAAAGCTACCGTACAGGCTAAAGTGGGTAAGAAAAAGTATACCTGCACCGTGACCGTAAAGGCCAAAAAGAAAAACCAGAATACGCCAATTCCAACGAAAACACCGGAAGATAATGGCGCAGCGACGCCGGATGAGAGTACACAGCAGCCGGGTGGAGGTGAAACATCGACCAGAGAGCCGGTGAACACAGAACCCCCTGCCGTTACACCGACCATTACACCGACTGAAGCACCGATTGAAGCGCCTACAATGACGCCGACCGCAGTTCCGGAAGACACGCCATCTGCACCTGTGCCGGGAGATAGCGGTTCGGCAATACCGGGAGGAAACGGCTCAACAACGCCGGATGAGGGCACACAGCAGCCAGGAGGAGTGGAAGAGCCCATAAATACCGCGACCGCGACGCCGGCTACTACACCGACAGTCGTTCCTGCGGCAACCGCGACCGCGACGACCACGCCGACGGTCATTCCAACCGCGACCGCGACGACCACGCCGACGGTCGTTCCGACGGTGACAGCGACTGCCACGCCGACGGTCGTTCCGACGGTGACAGCGACTGCCACGCCGACGGCTGTTCCAACGGCAACAGCGACGACCACGCCGACGGTCGTTCCAACGGTGACAGCGACTGCCACGTCAATTCCTACCGCCACGGCCACGCCGACGGCTGTTCCAACGGCAACCGCGACCGCTGCGCCGACGATATCAATAGAACCGACTATATATCCGGATGTATCGGACGCAGAGGGAGTAAATGTGGCGTTCCACACGCAGGCTGAAATCCGCGATTATGCTGAAAACAGCAAGGTTACGATAGGTGATTCACTGGAATTTTCAGAAACGCCAAGTGCAAGTTCGCCCTATGTCCTTGGCAAACTGTCGGATGAAACGCAGAAGTCAGCCATTGCGATGTTAAATCAGATCCGTTATATTGCAGGCATTTCCTATGATGTTACCTGGAATGATTCTTATGCGCAGCTGGCGCAGGCTGCCGCATTGTGCAATTACGCAAATGACGAGCTGTCACACTATCCGAGCCGGCCAGCGGGAATGTCTGACAATCTGTATGAGATAGCACAAGAAGGGGCATCCGGCTCCAACATTGCATGGACGTCTTGGGCCGGCAACAGTTTGAACAGTTCAATCGTAATGCAATGGATGGAGGATGGCGACGAATTCAACATTGACAAGGTCGGACATCGTCGATGGCTCTTAAATCCTTCGATGAAAACGACAGGTTTTGGTGCAGTCAGTGGGAACAACGGAACATATAGCGCTGTTTATGCCCATGACAGGAGCAATGCTACCGCAGAGGAGTACGGCGTGATGTGGCCGGCACAGAATATGCCGATTGAATATTTCAACTTGGATTTTCCGTGGTCCATTTCTATGGGGTACAGGGTGGACGCTGAAAATGTCAAGGTGACCCTTACCAGGATGTCCGATGAGAAAACATGGCATTTCTCGCAAGCTTCTTCCGACGGCTCCTTTTATGTCGATAATGATCGATATGGAGACATCGGGTGCATTATTTTCCGACCGGAAAGCGGAATTGAAAAATATGAGGATGGAGATTCCTATCATGTAGAAATTACTGGACTGTCAAAAGGCGACGTCTCGTATACAGTGAAATTTTTTGAACTGTATCCGTAACCGTAGCCAAGAGCTATAGCAAGGCATGCAAAGGTACAATTAAAAATGGGGAGTTTTTCCCCACTTTAACAGATAACAAGCCGAAAATTCCGTAACATGGAGTTTCCGGCTTGTTTTTAACTTTTAACTTCTCTACACATGAAGCTTCTGCAGGAACGCTCTCGTCCTCTCGTTCTTCGGATTGTCGATGACGTCCTCCGGGCTGCCGTCTTCCACCACATAGCCGTTATCCATGAACACTACCCGGTCCGATACGGCTCTGGCAAAATCAATTTCGTGGGTGACGATGACCATTGTCATTTTTTCCGCCGCCAGCTGTTTCATGACGCGCAGGATTTCCGCCGTGATCTCCGGATCGAGAGCCGATGTGGGCTCGTCAAAATACAGGATTTTCGGGTTCAGGGCAAGGGCTCTTGCGATTGCCACCCGCTGCTGCTGTCCGCCGGAGAGCTCGCAGGGATATGCGTCCTCCTTGTCCGTCAGCCCCACCTTGGCAAGAAGCTCTCTGGCCTCGGCGAGCACCTCATCCCTGTTCCGCTTGTGAACGGTGAGCGGGGCGTGGGTGATATTTTTCAGCACGGAAAAATGGGGGAAAAGGTTAAAATTCTGGAACACCAGCCCAAAGTTGGACTGCGCCTCCTGCAATTCCTTTCTCTTGGGATAGACCGCGCTCCCGTCCGCCCCGGTGCGGATTACGATCTGGCCGGAATAGGAAATCTCGCCGCTGTCGATGGTCTCCAAAAACGTGGCGCAGCGAAGCAGCGTGGATTTTCCGGAGCCGGATGGCCCAAGAATAGATACGACCTCTCCCGTGGAGACGCACAGGTCGATATCCTGCAGCACCGTTTTGTCCCCAAAACTCTTTTTTATATGTTTCATATCTAATATTTTCATACAGAATCCTCTCTTTTAATTCATGGTATTACCGGTAATAATCCAGCTTCTTTTCTATGCGCTCCATCAGGTACGCCACAATAAAGTTAAATACATAGTAGAAGATGCCCGCGATAAACAGCGGCATGAGCGACGCCTGCGCGGCGGCAATCTGCTTGGCCAGTGTAAACATCTCCGTATAGGCCAGGGCGAACGCCAGTGACGTGTCCTTTACCAGCGTGATTACCTCGTTTGTGACCGGCGGCATCACGCGCTTGACCATCTGCGGGAACAAGATGTGCAAAAATGTCTGGCCCCGGCTGTACCCCATGATCATCGCCGCCTCCCGCTGCCCCGCCGGGATGCTCTGGAATCCGGAGCGGTAGATCTCGGCAAAGTATGCCGCGTAATTCAGGGAAAATCCCAGAATTACCGCGATAAAACGATAGGAGTAGGACGTGTTGATGTGGAACGCGTAATAGGGCGCGAAAAATACGACTAAGAGCTGCAGCATAAGCGGCGTTCCCCTCATGATGGAAATGTATATTTTCGCGATTGCCTGCAGCACGCGGAAGCGGGACATGCGGATGGCGCAGAGCCCCAGCCCGAGCGGCAGGGAAAACAAAAGCGTCAGAAGGAAAATAGCCAGCGTGGCAAGCATACCGCTGCCCAGTTGCTTTGCGACCTGGACCGGCGACATTTTATTCACTTTCGCCCCGGCGCCCTTGGTCGCCTCCTCTGTCTCCTCCGTCACCTTGGAGAGCTTGCTCGTGTCCACCTCCGGCACTTTGCCCCCATCTATATAGGTAGTGTCGTCAAAACTCAGGCAAATGCTGTCGGATAAGCCCCACTCTTTCGCGATATTTTCAAAGGTTCCGTCGTAGAGCATCTCCAGCAGGGAAATCTGCACCTGATCTCTCAGCTCGGTGTTGCCCGGCTTAAAGCCGACGGCGTATTTTTCCGTGGAAAGCCGCTCGTCCAATACAGTAAAGACGTTCTCTTTGCCGGACAGCTGATAGGCGGCGACGCCGTAATCCATGGCGATGGCGTCCACCATGCCGCTCTCCAGATTCATAAAGGCGGAGTTGTAGTCCCCTACCTGCTGCAGTTCCTTGAGGGAAGCCTCAATTTTCCGGTTCTCCGCCGTGGCGTCCTCCCCAGTCAGCGCCGCTAACGCCGATGAATCCGTTTGTACGGCTAAGATTTTCCCCGCGAGGTCCGAGAGAGAGTGAATGTCGCCATCCTTCTTGACGATCACCACCTGGGAATTGTCCACATACGGCGTCGTCCAGGTGTAGTCGTCCTCCCGGCCGTTCATGGTAAAGCCGTTCCAGATACAGGAGATGGCGCCGGAATCCAGTTCTTTGTCCTTGGAATCCCAGGCAATCGGGCGCTTCACGAGTTCCCAGCCATTGCGTTGGCACACCTCCTCCGCCAGACTCAGATCGAACCCCACATACTCGCCGCTCTCGTCCAGATAGCCGTAAGGCGGGAATTCGGCGTCAAAGCCCACGATAAACTGCGTCGTCTCCGCCGCCTCTGCCGTACCCTGCCCGAAAGGCAAGCCTGTCAGCCCGACAAGAAGGCAGAGGAACGCGGATAAAATAAATTTTTTCATACAATCCTCCTTGTTTTGCGAAGCAAAATCCGAGCCCCTCTGGGCGAGGAGAGGATTTTCCTCCTTGTTTTGCGAAGCAAA
>CANPZR010000148.1 GCA_947589175.1 uncultured Lachnospiraceae bacterium
TCAAATCTCCCCCACCAGATATCCCTGGGCTCCCTCTCGCAAAAATACCGGAATCGTGTCAATCGCCGCCTCAATCTGGCAGCTCGTTCCTCCCTCATAGGCGTCGCCGGTTCCGGCATGGATCCACGAGGCGCCCGCCGGGAGATATACCTCTCGGGAGACAGCGTGCTCATGGCACACCGGCGCGACAAGTATATCGCCGCCAAACATGTACTCATCCGTGATATCCCATGCCGCCTTATCCTGTGGAAATTCATAAAACAGTGTCCGCATAACCGGCGTTCCATCCTCGTGCGCCTTTTTCATGAGGGAGCGGATATAATCCCGCATTTTCTCGCGGATTCGGATAAATTTCACCATGATCCGATAATTGTCCTCCCCGTAGCTCCACACCTCATTGTCCGCGCCGGTCCACTCCCTGACCTCTCCCGCCCGATTGATGATATCCTTTCCCGGCATACGCAGTCCGTGCAGCCGCATGACCGGACAGAAGGTGCCGAACTGGAACCAGCGGATCAGCAGCTCACGGAAATCCTCACTGTTCACATCTCCGCCGTGAAAGCCCCCAATATCCGTCGTCCACCACGGAATACCGCACAGCCCCATATGGAGGCCGGCGCAGATCTGCTTTCTGAAATCCTCATAGCTGGACCATATATCTCCCGACCAGACAAGCGCGCCATAGCGCTGGCTCCCCACCCAGGCGCATCGGACCAGATTGACAATATCCTCCTGCCCCATCTCCTTTTGCCCCTCGTAAAACAGCCGGGAATACTCACGCGGATAAATATTTCCGATCTGGGAAACCGGTCCCGCATGATATTGATACAATTCATAATCATAATTATTGTACTCGGGCTCCGCCTCATCCAGCCAGAACGTCCGGATGCCCAGATCCGCATAATTCTTCTTGCATTTTTCCCAGACATACGCCCGGGTTCTCGGATTCGTGGCATCCATAAATACATTGTTTCCGTGGAAAATCATCTGAACGTCCACGCCCGCCGTCTGCTTGACAAGAAGCCCCTGCTGCCGCATTTCCTCAAAATTTTCACTTCGCCACTCCACCTGGGGCCAGATGGAGACCATCGTCTCGATTCCCATTTCATGGAGCTTGTCCACCATCGCCTTAGGATCGGGAAAATATTCCTCGTCAAAGCGCCAGTCGCCGCAGCGGGGCCAGTGATAATAGTCGATGACCAGCACGTCCAGCGGAATCCCGCGCTCCTTATATCCCCGCGCCACCTCGAGGACCTCGTCCTGATTATAATAGCGCAGCTTGCACTGCCAGAATCCCAGACCGTACTCCGGCATCATCGGCGCGGTTCCCGTCACGGACGCGTACTGCTTTTCAATCTGATCCGGCGTGTCCCCCGCCGTAATCCAGTAATCCAGCTTCTTCGTGGAATTTGCCGTCCACTCCGTCGTATTTTTTCCAAAATGCACCTCGCCTACCGCGGCGTTGTGCCACAAAAAGCCATATCCCAGACTGGACACATAAAAGGGAATACTCGCCTGGGAATTGCGGTGCGCCAGCTCCAGATTGCACCCCTTTAAATCCAGAATTTCCTGCTGATACTGTCCCATCCCGTATATTTTCTCGCTCGGCTCCGATTCAAATGTCACGGTCAAATGATAATTTCCTCCCGGCAGAGAGCGGAATTTCCTCGCCCTTCTCGTCAGCGCTCCCCCGTTTGAAATCTCCCGCAGCAAAACCTCGCCCTTCTGGTTTTTGAACGTAATCTGGAGGCCGTTCCCCCACTCCTGCACAAAAAGCTCCGCCGTAATATTGCCGTTCTGAATCGAGGCGTGCCTCTCGTCCCGGATTTCTGCCTGCGCCCTTCCAGTCTCTGCGTCAGGCTCCAGCAGCGCAATCTCCCCCTCCGGAATCGCGTCCACCAACGACGACTCCACCCGGAGGCTGTTTCGCCCCCACGGCATAATCCGCAAAAGCTCCCCGTCATTTCTGAAATACAGTTTCTCATTTTCCACAGAAAAAAATTCCATAAAATCCTCCATTTCTGAGCGAACTATGTTCACACTGTCCATTCATGTATTTTCAATTTTTCAGCGCATTTTCACCCTTGATTCAAAAGCGGCAGAATCTCCTCATCCAAGGTTTTCCTCAATTCATCCATCATCTGCTTGTAGTACCGGAATTTGGGCAGAGCCCTCTCACGCGTCGCCTTGTAGCTGGCATAATCCGTATTCGCCTTAATTTCACTTTCATTGGGAATCTCACCATTTCTATAATGTGTTGCAGCATACATTATATCATCCTTTGACACATACCATATAAAGCTGAAATCCTCCACAACTCTATCTATGCAGTTCTGTTTCATGTCTTCCACAATGCGCAAAATAGACTGTCCCTTATATTTATTTTCATCCTGCTCGATTTCAGATATCAGATTCGTCATAATATCCGCCACCTTGGGATTCTCCTTGCGAAGCTCCTCTATATACTCTTTAATTTCATCTAAATTCTTCTGTCTCTGTTCAGCCGTCATCTCTTCATCCCCGTCCGGCGTCACAATATTCTGAATCAGATGAATTATGTACTCATAATCTATCTTTGTGCTGCTGTATGCCATCAGCTCATAATCCGGATCAATGACCTGCTCGCCTGAGCCATCCGTATCTGGTTTTTCGACCTTTAGTTCCTCCACAACATTCTTATAGCGCCCCACATAATCCTCATATTCTTCCAGTGTAATTCCGTAGTCCTTCAGACTGTCCTCCTCATAATTTGAAAAGGATTTTAGCTGGGCAAACAAGCGGTCAAAGCTCTGGAACATTTTCGCGAAAATCTCCTTTTCCTTCTTGGACATCTTCGCCACATCCGAAGGCGTCGGCGCCGAAACGCGGAGAGCCGCAAGCGCTTTTTTAAACGCTGCCTCCACTTCATCCCACTCAGCCACAAGAGCGCCCATTGTTCCACCGGCCGAATATAATTTCACAGCATTATCCACACTTTCTTTAAAGAGCTTCGGCGCCTGGAAGGTAACAATCTGGCCGTAAATTTTCTGCTTGTCAAAAATGCGGTTAGTCCTGGAAAAAGCCTGAATCAAATCATGAGGTCCCATAGGCTGTCTGTCTATAAAAATAGTGGACATGCAGGGCGCGTCAAAACCGGTCAGCAGGCGGTCAACAACAATTACCAAATCTAACTGCTCGCTCCTGCTCTTAAATTTCGCGTCCTTTCTGGCCAGTCTCTTGTTCAGATTCGCATTATATCCCTGAATCTGTGAAATCTCATATTTCGTGCCAAACATCTCGTTGTAATCATGCAGAGAACGCTGCATTTTTTCCTGATTGACCTGTGATCCCTCTTCGTTTTCAGTCACGGAATATGTAATGGCAAATTTCGGGAAATCCGGGAGCACCTGCTTTATCCTCTCCTCAATTTTCAAAGAGGTCTCGCCATTTTTCACACGCGTCAGCAATTCGTAGTATTTCTGCGCCTGCGGAATAGAGCTCGTCGTCAGAAGAGCCTCATATGTCTCGCCTTTTCCATTCTGAAATCCCAATTTGTGAAAGGATTTATTTAAAATTACATCCAGCACCTTTAACATATGCGTCTCATTCTCATACGCGCTCTTATCTGTCTCGTCTTCAATATTTTTAGGCCCAAGGTGCTCTACCTGAAAACCGAGCACCGCATTGTCATGAATCGCGTTCTGAATGGTGTATTTGTGCAATATATCCCCATACAATTCCTCCGTCGTCCGTGGCAGATCGCCCATCTGCGGGTAGGGATTTTCCGCAAATCTGGGCGTCCCTGTAAAGCCGAACCACAGCGATTTTGCAAAAAATCTCTCCAAATCCCGCTTAGTTCCCGGCGATACTGCCCGGTGGCACTCGTCCACCACAAACGCAATCCTCAGATTTTTTATTTTTTTGTACTCAGGCGTATCTTCCTTCAATCTCTTAGCAATCAGGCTCTGCATTTTCTGAATGGTAGTGACAATCACCTGCCTGTCATCCGATTTCAATTTTTTCTTCAGATCGTTGATATTTTCCGTTTCATCCACGTCAATCAAATCATTATTCGCATATGCCTGAAATGCCATCGTGGTCTGCGCATCCAGATCCTTTCTGTCAATCAGGAAAATGGCTTTGTCAATAGACGGAATATCCATCAAAAGATTTCTGGTCGCCTTGTAAGAGGTCAGAGTTTTCCCCGATCCGGTCGTGTGCCAGACAAAACCGGATTTTCCTGTCTTTGACGCCTCTCGGATTGCCTCAATGGCATGAATCTGATAGGGGCGCAGCAGAATCAGCCGCTTTGCGTCCTCGTCCAGTACCGTATATCTGGCAATCATCTCATGGGCCTCCGGTATGCTTAACACATTCTTGGCAAAATCAATATAATCGGAAACCGGATTATTCTCTTTATCCAGCCAGCCGCTCACAAATTTCGGATTGAGCTCTGAATCACTGGCGGCTGAAAAATACTTGGTATCCACGCCATTGCTGACAACAAACATTTGGACCGCCGAAAAAATGCCCGTAAACTTTCCCTCGCCGATGTATTTCTTAATCTGCCGGAAACCCTCCATGTAGGAATGTTGTTTATTCTTCAATTCTATATGAATCAGAGGAAGTCCATTGATCATAAGCGTGACATCAAACCTGCGGTCCCGCTCAGAAACCAGTTCGTCCTCATCGGATTTCAGCGCGCTGTACTGATTGATCACCTCATAGACACTGCTGCCTCCCGCTATGTGCTCATGGTTCATGACAACCAGATGCAATCTCTCCGTGTTCCTCTGGACATGTACCTGAACCTTTCCATTTTCACCTACCAGCCACTCTCCCGCCCTGTAAAAAGACGAGAACTGTAATTGATTCTTAACCTGCTCAAACTCCGCCTCTGACAGATTTTCACCATTGAGACGCTCCTTATTATTCTGCTCTAAAATATATTTAAAATTATTCCACAAATCCTCTTCTGTTTTCAAATCCTTCCTGTACGTCCACTGGGACTCTCCATAAACCAGCTGCTCAATCAGCTTGCTCTCAATCATTGATTCCAGTTCTGCCATTTCCGCTTCCTCCTCGCCTTCTCAGCGCAAATCCATACGATTTTATCATAACACGAATCCAACATCAGCGTAAGTATCTTCCGATAAAATCTTATTTTCTAAAACTCATCACAATCCGGACAATGTCCTCATTACCAGATCTACATCCTTATTCTCAAGCTCCTGAATAATATGCAGATATGTTTTCTGCGTTGTCGTCATGCTGGCGTGGCCTAATCTGCGAGCAACGCTTGCAATGGATACACCCGCGAACAGAAGAAGAGACGCATGAGTGTGACGAAGTCCATGAATCGAAATTTCCGAAATGCCGCACGCCTTGCAATGCCTTGTGAGAACCGCATTTACTGTGGAATTATATATTTTTGAATTTCCCACAAAAATCGGCTTGTCCTGCGGAAGGCCTTTTACCAGCTCTGAAAACTTGACTACAATCTGCCAGTCAATCTGAATTTTCCTGACTGACGAATTATTCTTTGTGGGAAGGAATCCTCCCTCCCCCTTGTAGTCCCATGTCTTGCTGATGGAAAGCGTCTGCCTCGCAAAGTCAAAATCCTCCGGCGTAATGGCGAGAGCTTCTGAAAAACGCATACCCGTTTTCGCAACCAAAAGAATGAACCAATCCCAATTCGGAGTCTCTCTTATATCCAGATCCGCGATCAGCGTATGAAGCTCAAACTGATTTAAATATTTAATCTTCTTCGCCTTTGGCGTCCTTCCTTTAATAATCGCCTTTCTGGTAGGATCCCTTGCGATAAGCCCCTCATCCACAGCATCCATGATCGCCCCCTTTAACTGATGATGAAAGTCAAGAGTCGTCTGCCGTTCATGAAATTGGGCGTAATCATTTAAAATCTGCTGATATGCAGTCCTTGTCAAATCCGACACCCTCAGCTCCGGCGCAAGCTCCTTGAGCCACCTCTGAGTCATCCGGTACTTTGACATCGTCGCCTCTCTAATCGCTCCTTTTTTGTAAACATCTATCCATTGCCTGTAATACTCATAAAAAAGTGATGTCCTGCCCATATCTATTAGCATAAGCTACCTCCATTCCCAGAATTACTTACGCTGATATAAACTGACATACCTGCTATAAATATAAGTATATCCTATCAAGTATCGAAATTCAAGATGTTTGTTTGAGGATGAGGGGGATGTTTTTTCAAGCTAAAAAACACTTGCGACACTCCACATATTGTGGTATATTAATCGAGTAGGAGGCGGTGATTAGCCGCCGTCCTCTCACACCACCGTGCGTACCGTTCGGTACACGGCGGTTTCA
>CANPZR010000149.1 GCA_947589175.1 uncultured Lachnospiraceae bacterium
ACTTATTTATTATTTATATAAAAGACTGAAAGGAGTTATACACATTATGAAATTCACCTGTACGAAAAATGACTTTAACAATGGAATCAATATTGTTTTGAAGGCAGTACCAGGCAAGACGACGATGCCGATTCTTGAATGTGTAGTAATTGAGGCAAAGAATGACCAGATTAAGCTGACGACCAATGACATGCAGCTGGGAATCGAGACAAAGATTCCCGCTCAGGTTCAGCAGGACGGTATTATCCTTGTCAACGCGAAGATGATTGCGGAGATTGTAAGGCGTCTTCCCGATGAGGACGTGAATTTTGAGGTGGATGAAAATAATAATATACTTCTGTTCTGCGGAAAATCCAAGTTCAACATCCCGGGTATCGACCATGAGGAATTTCCGATGCTGCCGAAGATTGAAGTGAACAATAAGATTGTCATTTCCCAGTTTACGTTAAAGGAGATGATTCAGCAGACGATTTTCTCCATTTCCGATAATGAGGCGAACAAAATTCTGACAGGAGAATTGTTTGAGATTAACGGGGATGAGTTTCGGATTGCGTCCCTGGATCTGGTGCGCGTCTCCATCCGCAAGGTGCAGCTGAAGGAGAGTTACGATCACATTAAGGTCGTGATTCCGGGCAAGACGCTGAATGAAATCAGCAAGATATTGAACGGCGATACAGAGGATGAAATCACGATTTCCTTCTCGAGAAATCATGTTCTCTTTGAATTTGACGATACGATGGTGATTTCCCGTCTGATCGAGGGTAATTTTTATAATATCGACCAGATGCTGAAAAATAATTACGAGACAAAGGTAAAGGTTAATAAAAGGGATTTTTACGGGTGTATTGACCGCGCTACCCTCCTGCTCAGGGAGTCGGAGAAGAAGCCAGTGATTCTGCATATCCGGGACGATGAGATTCAGATGGAAATGAATACAAAAGTAGGGTCTATGGATGAAGAGGTTTGGGCGGAAAAAGAGGGAAAGGATCTCAATATCGCCTTCAATCCTAAGTATATCGTGGATGTGCTAAAGGTTATTGATGATGAGGACGTGTACCTGTATTTGTTTAACTCCAATGCGCCCTGCTTTATTAAAAATAACGAGGAATCGTATATTTATCTGATATTGCCAGTGAATATGAATTGAAAGGAAGGGCAGCCATGCAGGAGATTACGATCAGAGATGATTTTATTAAGCTGGGACAGGCGATGAAGTTAGCGGGATTAGTCGGATCCGGCGTGGAGGCAAAAGTTCTGATTCAGGACGGCCTGGTTCTCGTCAACGGGGAAGTGGAGACGCGCCGGGGCCGGAAACTGGTGGTGGGAGACGAGTTTGAGTTTGAAGGAAACACAATTAAGGTTACTGCTTTATGATTATAAAATCCATTGAATTGTGCAATTTCCGCAATTACGAGAGAGAGCTGTTCGAGTTTGATTCCGGCACGAACGTCCTCTATGGGGACAACGCCCAGGGAAAGACTAACGTGCTGGAGGCCATTTTTGTGGGAGGTACTACCAGGTCGCACCGGGGCAGCAGGGATACCGAAATGATACGGGAGGACCAGAAGGAAGCTCACCTGAGATATTTTGTGGAAAAGAGGCAGCACGCCTTTAAGGTGGAAATCCACATGCGCCGGGGAGAAAAAAAGGGAATTGCCGTGGACGGGCTCCCCATCAAGAGCAGCAGCGAGCTCTTGGGGCTGTCCAACATCGTGTTTTTTTCGCCGGAGGATCTTGGCATCATCAAGGACGGGCCGGAGGAGCGAAGGCGGTTTATCGACATGGAGATGTGCCAGCTCAATAAAGCGTATTTATTTTATCTGACACAGTATAAAAAAGTTTTGAAACAGAGAAATGCCCTGTTAAAGCAGATTCAGGAAAAAAAGGCTCTGCGGGAGACGCTGGAGATATGGAATAGTCAGCTTGTGGATCACGGGAAAAAAATTATATCCCTGAGAGGGGAATTTATCCAGGTTCTCCATGACATTATGAAGGAAAAGCATGAGAGCCTCACCGGCGGGCGGGAGAAAATTGATATAAAGTACAAGCCTAATGTGAGCCCGGAGCAGTTTGAAAATCAGCTTTTTTTGGAGGAGGACCGGGACGTCTTTCAGGGGACGACCACCGTGGGACCCCACCGGGACGACATGTCCTTTATGGTAGAGGGGAAGGACCTCAGAAAATACGGCTCCCAGGGGCAGAAAAGGACGGCGGCCCTGTCGCTCAAGATGGCGGAGATAGAAATTGTGGAAAACATAATCGGAGAAAAGCCGATCCTTCTCCTGGACGATGTGCTCTCCGAGTTAGACAGAAGCAGGCAGAATTATCTGTTGGAAAATATAAAGGGGATTCAGACGATCATAACCTGTACCGGTCTGGAAGAATTTGTGTCCAATGGCATCAATATTGACCGTACGTTTGAAATAGTAAATGGAGGTATCCGACATGGATAAAGAAAAAGAAGTTGTTTACGGAGCTGACCAGATTCAGATTCTGGAGGGGCTGGAGGCAGTGCGCAAAAGGCCTGGCATGTACATTGGAAGCACATCGGAGAAAGGGCTTCACCACCTTGTGTATGAAATTGTGGATAACTCTGTGGATGAAGCGTTGGCAGGTTACTGTAATGAGATTCAGGTATTTATCAACAAGGATAATTCGATTACTGTCATTGACAACGGGCGCGGTATTCCGGTCGGAATCAACCGGAAGGCGGGTAAACCGGCGGTGGAAGTCGTGTTCACAATTCTTCATGCCGGCGGCAAGTTTGGCGGCGGCGGATACAAGGTGTCCGGCGGCCTGCACGGCGTAGGCGCCTCGGTAGTAAACGCCCTTTCCGACTGGCTGGAAGTAGAAATCCACCAGGAAGGGAAGAAATATATGCAGCGGTACGAAAAGGGAAAGACGATGTATCCGCTAAAACAGGTGGGGACCACGGACCGGCACGGAACGACCGTAACCTTTAAGCCGGACGCGACGATTTTCACCGAGACGACGGTTTTCGACTTCTCCATTTTGAAGCAGCGCCTCCGGGAAATGGCATTTCTCACGAAGGGAATAAAAATTATTCTCACGGATCTGAGGGAGGAACAGGAGCGCACGGAGACCTTCCACTACGAGGGAGGCATTAAGGAATATGTGCAGTATTTGAATAAACACAAAGAACCCTTGTATGAAAATATCATTTACTGCGAGGGACAGAAGATGGGAATTTATGTGGAGGTGGCTTTCCAGCACAACTCCGCCTACAACGAGGGCTGTTATAGTTTTGTCAACAATATCACCACGCCGGAGGGCGGTACGCATCTGGCGGGATTTAAGAACGCGCTGACAAAGACGTTTAACGACTACGCCAGGGCGCAGAAGATTTTGAAGGACAATGAGCCGAATCTGAGCGGCGAGGACATCCGCGAGGGAATTACGGCAATTATCAGTATCAAGATACCGGAGCCGCAGTTCGAGGGACAGACCAAGCAGAAATTGGGGAATACTGAGGCGAGGGGCGCCGTGGACGGCATCGTCAGCGAGCAGCTGACCTATTTCTTAGAGCAGAATCCGACCGTGGCCAAGCTGATTTGTGAGAAGGCGCTCTTGGCGCAGAGGGCGAGGGACGCGGCGAGAAAGGCGAGGGATCTCACCCGGAGAAAGACCGCTCTTGACGGGACGAGTCTTCCCGGAAAGCTGGCGGACTGCAGCGACAAAAATCCGGAAAACTGCGAGATTTACATCGTGGAGGGAGATTCCGCCGGCGGGAGCGCCAAGACAGCGCGAGACCGGGCTACCCAGGCAATCCTGCCGCTGCGAGGAAAAATTCTCAACGTAGAAAAAGCAAGATTGGACAAGATTCTGGTAAATAATGAGATAAAAGCGATGATTACGGCATTTGGAACGGGAATATCTGATGATTTTGACATTTCTAAGCTGCGGTATCACAAGATTATTATTATGACAGATGCCGATGTGGACGGCGCGCATATCGCTACGCTGCTCCTCACATTTTTGTACCGGTTCATGCCGGATCTGATCAAGGAGGGGTATGTGTATCTGGCGCAGCCGCCTTTATACAAAATAGATAAAAATAAAAAGACGTACTACGCGTACAGCGATGAAGAATTGAACCGCACGTTAGAGGAAATCGGCCGGGACGGCAATAACAGTATTCAGCGTTACAAGGGCCTCGGCGAGATGGACGCGGAGCAGCTCTGGGACACCACGATGGATCCGGAAAAGAGAATCCTCTTAAAAGTAACTATGGACGAGGAGGAGTCCTCCGAGATTGATATCACGTTTAATACGCTGATGGGAGATAAGGTGGAGCCGCGGCGCGAATTTATTGAGGCGAACGCCAAGTATGTGAGAAACCTGGATATTTAAAAAGCGAGGTAAGAAATGGAAGATAATATTTTTGACAAACCTGGATTTGACGCAATCAAGCCGGTGGATTTGAAAAAGACGATGGAGACGTCATATATTGACTATGCCATGTCCGTCATCGCGTCCCGCGCGCTGCCAGATGTGAGGGATGGCTTAAAGCCGGTGCAAAGGCGTATCCTGTATGCCATGATCGAGCTGAACAACGGACCGGACAAGCCTCATCGTAAGTGCGCGCGTATCGTCGGTGATACAATGGGTAAATATCACCCCCACGGCGACAGCTCGATTTACGGGGCGCTTGTCAATATGGCGCAGGAGTGGTCTACCCGTTATCCGTTAGTGGACGGCCACGGGAATTTCGGTTCCGTGGACGGCGACGGCGCGGCCGCCATGCGTTATACGGAGGCCAGACTCAGCAAAATTTCGATGGAAATGCTGTCGGATATCAACAAGGATACCGTGGATTTCATGCCGAACTTCGACGAGACGGAAAAAGAGCCGACCGTGCTGCCGTCCCGTTTTCCCAATCTTTTGGTAAATGGAACCTCCGGCATCGCCGTCGGCATGGCGACGAATATACCTCCCCACAACTTGAGAGAGGTTATCAATGGTGTGATAAAAATTATTGATAATCAGGTCGAGGAGGACAGAGAGACCTCTCTGGAGGAGGTAATGGATATAGTCAAGGGACCGGACTTTCCGACCGGAGCCACGATTCTGGGGCGCCGGGGCATCGAGGAGGCGTACCGGACCGGCCACGGGAAAATCCGGGTGCGGGCGGTCACTGACATTGAATCTATGCCCAACGGGAAAAACCGAATTATCGTGACAGAGCTTCCTTTTATGGTAAATAAGGCGCGCCTGATCGAGAAAATCGCGGAATTACATAAAGACAAGAGAATTGACGGCATCACGGAGCTGCGGGACGAGTCCAGCCGCGAGGGAATGAGAATCTGCATTGAGCTGCGCAAGGATGTAAACGCCAACGTAGTGCTGAATCAGCTCTACAAGCACACGCAGCTGCAGGACACCTTCGGGGTAAATATGCTGGCCCTTGTGAACAATGAGCCGGTGGTCATGAACCTCTTGCAGATGCTCCAGTATTATTTAAAGCATCAGGAGGACGTCGTTACCAGGCGCACCCGCTACGATCTGAACAAGGCGGAGGAGAGAGCCCATATTTTACAGGGACTGCTCATCGCCTTAGACAACATCGACGAGGTGATCAAAATTATTCGGGGTTCCGAGACAACGGCTCTGGCAAAGGAGGGCCTGATCGAGAGATTTGCTCTGGACGACGTGCAGGCACAGGCCATCGTGGACATGCGTCTGCGCGCGCTCACCGGATTGGAGCGCGAAAAGCTGGAAAATGAATACGCGGAGCTCCAGAAAAAAATCGAGGAGTACAAGGCGATTCTGGCGGACAGAAAGCTCCTTCTCGGCGTAATCAAAGAGGAAATCGGCCAGATTCGGGACAAGTACGGCGACGACCGCCGGACAAGCATCGGATTTGACGAATTTGATATTTCTATGGAAGACCTGATTCCTATGGAAAATACGGTGATTGCCATGACTCATCTGGGATATATCAAGCGGATGACCAGCGACAACTTCAAGAGCCAGCACCGGGGCGGCAAGGGAATTAAGGGGATGCAGACCATTGAGGAGGACTATATCGAGGACCTCTTTATGGCGACCACCCACCATTTTCTCATGTTCTTTACCAACAAGGGACGGGTGTACCGCATGAAGGCATACGAGATTCCGGAGGCGAGCCGCACCTCAAGGGGGACGGCGATTGTTAATCTGCTGCAGCTGATGCCTGAGGAAAAAATTTCCGCCGTCATTTCCCTCAAGGAATACGAGGAAAATCAGTACTTGTTTATGGCGACAAAGAGCGGAATTGTGAAGAAAACGCCTATTTCCGAGTACGCCAATATACGAAAGACCGGCCTC
>CANPZR010000150.1 GCA_947589175.1 uncultured Lachnospiraceae bacterium
GAGGTAAACGGGGTAAAAACCCATTTCAGCGACCGGGAGGCCGTGGAAAAGGCGCTGGCGATGCTGTGAGAGGATTAATCAAAACTGCCCGAACCGGTTGGATGAGGTTCTGGTCTCTCTGGTCGTCAGGCCGAATCCCCTTTTTGATTTTTTGCAACTCTCAAACGATGTTCAAACAACAATTAAAAATGTATTGCTATCGTGCGCACGAGTTGGTATAATGGGGGCAGAAACGGGTAATCATACAGATTATGAAAGGATGTGTGATAATATGGCAGCAAAAACTTCAAATTTGTACGCAAGAATAGAACCGGAAGTTAAGGAGGAGGCAGAAAAGATTTTGGCAACGCTTGGTATTCCGGCTTCGAATGCAATCAATATGTTTTATAAGCAGATTATCTTAAACCGCGGGATTCCCTTTGAGGTAAAAATTCCTCCTGCAAGACCAGTCAGTGTGGCAGAACTTTCTGAAACGGAACTGGACGCGGAACTGGAGAAAGGATATGCGGATATGAAGGCGGGAAGGACAAAACCTGTGAAACAGGCATTCGCTGATATCCGCAAAGATTACGGGATATGATGTATAGATTGGAAATGACCGAACAGGCAGAAACAGACCTGCGGGAAATTTATGAATATATTGCGTCTGAGCTGCTTGCGCCGGAGAATGCTTCCGAACAGTTAGATCGGCTGGAAACACATATCGAAGGACTTGTGGAGTGACGATAATCCGAGTCATGTATGCGGGCCGGGATGTGGATGTACAATTACGGGAGCATACAGTGCTGTAAACAGAATAGAGAATCTGACAATTCGTTTTCATCAATAGGCAACCAAAGTATTGACATAGTGGGTATAATAGGCATATAATATGGTAAAAGGAGGTGCTTTTATGGCAGCCGTAAGTACAAACATCAAAATCGACCCGACACTGAAACAAGAATCACAAGAACTTTTTGAAAGTTTCGGTCTTAGCCTGAGTTCTGCGATCAACATGTTTTTGCGTCAAGCTGTTCGTGAACAGGCTATTCCTTTTCGCATAGGAAAACCCATTCCGAATGCAGAAACTATTAGAGCTATTGAAAACGCAAGAAACGATATTGGCATGAGTCGGGGGTTCACTTCCGTTTCTGAACTGATGGAGGATTTGGATGCTGACGATTAAATATCAAACGACCTTCAAAAAGGACTACAAACGGATTAAAAAGCGCGGGTATGACGTCCGTAAATTGGAGAAAGTTATCGAGTTACTTGCAACTGGACAAGAACTTCCTGCCGAGTATAAAGATCATGGTCTGGCAGGCAATTACAGAGAGTGCCGCGAGTGCCACATCACTCCAGACTGGCTGCTCATATACGAAATCAAAGAGTCGGAGCTTTTTCTATACTTGACGAGGACAGGTACGCATAGCGACCTTTTCTGACAAAAAGATACCCGGACCGGCACACTCCCACCCGCATATACTTTCCGTATTATGCAGTCATGCGCGCTACTTCACCATCTCAATTTTCCGCCGCTTCACCAGAAATACGGCGACGGCGGACAGGGCCAGCACCGCCACGGCCAGGCCGCCCGCCTGCCTGAGTGCCCCGCCCGGCGTGAGCCGGGACAGGTCGTTCCATGTCTGCGGCGACCAGGCCAGGAGCCTCCTCACGGCAGGAACCGGAAAATGATCCAGCAGGATCCAGAGCACGCTCCAGACAGACAGCGCGGCCGTTCCCAGCCTGCCGCGGCTCAGCCCGTTCAGCATATACTCGATCTCAGCATAGATGCACCCGGTCAGCAGGAACAGAAGGACAGCAAGTCCTACCGCCTGCCACGGCCCGTACATGCGGAGCACCTCATCAGAAATACCCGGACCGTTGTATCCCAGCTCATTTGCCCGGGACGACGCCGCGCTGCCCCAGACCTTCCCCCAGTCGCCAAACTGTATGTCCGGCAGCGCCGTCAGGACCGAGAACAGGAGCTGTTCCAGCATAAAGGCCGCCCCTGCCAGCCACAGGGCCAGCACATGCCCCGTGCCGGCCCAGACGAGGCTCTTTCCCCGCTGCAGGAGAAACTTCTGTGCCCCGGCCTTCAGCGGAATGTCGCTGAAAAGCAGTATCAGAAGCAGAAAGGCCAGGTTTCCAAAAGTAGTATTGGTCAGGTAAAAGGGCAGCACCGCCGGAACAACCTTCAGATTATAAATTCCTGCAAAGTCCCGAATCGGGCGCATCATAAGGTCCATAAAGATAAATGCGACCACCGAAAGCATGGCGAACCGGGACGAGAAAATTATGAGGCGTGCATCATACAGGGCAGTCCTCCACGCGCTTCTCCACTTACTCACTCTGATCACCTCCAAATATCCCGTTTTTCCTCAGACGCAGGCAGAACAGCAGCCAGACAATGAACGCAAGCGCTGTCAGGATGCCGACGATGAGCCCGATCATCCCCCAGTCGGACAGCCTGCCCAGACCCAGGTGCTCCGGAGATATATACACGTTAAGATTAAATACCAGATTGGGCTGGAGCCAGTCCGGTATCCACTCCTGCTCCGCCATGACATAATGCATAAGATACCATAGGACCAGCGGCACTGCCACTAACATCCGGCGCTTCGGAATGACCAGGGACACCGCCAGCACCAGCAGGTTCATGCAGACGATCCGCAGCCCCGCCCGTATGGCCAGAAATGCCATGGTCCCCGCCCTGTTCCCCGCAAGGAGCATGTCCGGCGCGCTCATTCCTGCCAAAGTCTTTTCATCCGGGAACGCCTGCATGTGGAACAGGCAGCCGAACAGCGCATAGAACAGCAGCAGGCTGAGGCTTCCCGCCAGAAAGGCCGAAATACAGGTCTGGGCGATGCGCATTCCGGCATACCGCCCTTTCCCCATGCGCTGAATGCGCATGTATACCGCCCCCTCTTCATAATCCTGCGCATAATTTGCAACGCCCAGAAAAGCAACCAGGCAGAGCCCCACGTTGGAGATCAGCTTGTCGGAATACGAAAAATAATAATATGTGGCCACGGCGTAGTTCCCCTGAAAATCATCTATAAATATCGGGCTTGAAAATATATCCAGAAAAAAAGTAAGGGCATACAGCAGCGTTACCGCCACGAACACTGCGGGGGACAGCCACCGGGATCCCTCCCAGGCCATCCGCTTCCTCATCAGTACCATTCCCTCACCTCCGTTCCTTCCACCAGGCATTTCCCTGTGTATGCGTCATAGACGAACCGGCTCACCGGGGACACAGACTCAGTGCCGGACATGCCGTCCCGCACCAGCACTTCCCATACCGGGATGATAACCGGGCGCACCGTCCCGTCCGTATTGTCAAAATATCCTGTATAGACCAGCTGGACGTCCGTGACCACGGCTTCTTCCAGCAGCAGTTTCCGGCCGTAATAATCCTGTATTTCCCCGAGCACCCTGTCAGGCCCCACCACGGCGGACTTTTCCCGGCAAACGCTCCCCGGCTCCCTCATGTCAGACCATTCCATCGCAAGGATCCCGTCCCTGTCCACTGACGCCATCTGGACATGCTCCGACAAGGCGGAAAGCTCGCTGGAATTTGTCCCCCAGTAGCAGAGCCTGTCGGCCGTCTCATCGCTTTCAAGCTTATAATTCAATTCAAGATTGTAAAAAGGCAGCCCGTCTATGTCATACCAGAACAGGTAATAGCCATATTCATTCCTGTCCTCTTTCATGGACTGGATCAGGAATGGGTCAATTTTTTCCTCCAGGCTGTCCATATTTGAATGGCTGACCGGCACATACTTATACCTGTCGCTGACCTTCCTGCCGGACATCTTCTCCAGGAACTCCCGGATCTGTCCCGCCGTTTTTTCCGGATCCGGCAGAAAGTCCAGGCTTTCATCCTCATAATCCGGAACCTGGAACATGATGTATTCCGCCCGCTGTTTTATTTCCGAATCGACTGTTCCCGTCCGTTCCATATCCATAAAAGAAGTATTGAACGGAGACTCCAGGCCATATTTGGCGGACTGCCCGGACCAACCGCCTGACAATGTATACTTCTTTCCGTTTTCCGCCTTGTAGGTTCCCCTTATATCAAATTCATCCAGCATAAACTTTTTTCCCGACAGGCGTCCCGGCTCCAGTCCGTCCAGCATCTTTCCGAACTCCCTGTAGGAATGCCCGAGCACGGTGGAATCCTCCCGGAACTTCTTCTCATCGCTGCTGTCCGGCTCTGAGACGACTTCCAGATTATAGGAAGCAAAGCCCTGTCCGTAAACAGATTTGGGCGTAATGTCCGCGTCCACTACGAGGTTCTCCTCAATCTGGAAGGAGGCGTGGCCGCTCTCCAGTTCTTCTTCCGTGAAGGACGTCCGGCCTTCCCCCGCAGTCTCCGCCCCGCCCCCGCAGGCGCACAGGAACAGGGAGACTGCGACCAGGCACATCGACAAGAGCCTGCTTTTCCTTTTCTTCAACATACTGACACCTCCATTACCATTTATTTTTATTGTTATATCACACGGATGTATCATATTTGCATCAAAAGCATGGATTTTCTATTAAATTTTTATTTTTTTATTTCCTGAAAAGGCGAGGAAAGAATCTAATGTCAACCTGCAAAATTAAATGTCAACTTTTTTCGTTTAAACCGCATTATATCCATTATAAAGAAAACACTTGAAACTCCGCATAGAATATGGTATATTAAACGTGAAGAAGGGCACTTGCTACTTACAGGTGCCCCACGGGAACTACCGATAGACGGTTGACCCAGTTTTAGTTACTCAAGTAACCGCGTCCGAGCCGAGGGGCGGTTACTTTTTTGCATTTATCAACGCAATTACCAAAGTGACGACAATCCCTAGGATCATCAACACTATAGAGAGCATTTCAAAATCGCTCATAAGCTCGCCCTCCTTTCCAAGATTTCCGCACATAGCAGATTTCTATGTATCCAAGATACTTCCGTGATACATTGATCGGAGGGTCCATTCCCTCCGCAGAGGGCCAACCGCCTACCATCCTGGTAGTCTCAATGAAATACTACCACACTTCGACAGGAATTTCAATTAGATTCTCTTTACCGTCAGCATATCTAACCTCACTTCTGTTATTTTTCTACGATTAATTTACGCTATCACAAGTAAAAGCAAACATTTGAATTCTGTGCAAAATATGATATATTGAACGTAAAGAAGGACACCTGTTGCTAGCAGGTGCCCCTCGCAGGAACCGTTGCTTACTCCATACCGCCCCCTCTACTGATAAAATGAGCATGTTATGCAATTTTGATTTTATTTATAACGCAGGCGGAAAAATCCTTTCGCAGATAATTCCGCCTGCGGATATTTTTGACGGATACTTTTTTATTTTTATGACGCAAGACTGTACCGCACTACATAATACTCGTGTCCCGGCGTGAGGTCGGTCATATCCGGATCGTCCGAAATCGTATAGTCGTAAGCGGAATTATACTCTACATAGAATGTATTCTCATCCGCCATCACGATGGAATCCACTCCCATAATATCTCCCTTTGAGACGCTGCTCTCTCCCATGTCATAAATCTTTTCCAGGGAGGAATCCGTATAGTCCGCCAGGTATACCCAGTCGCCGTTCATATATATGATCTTTCCATTCCGGCAGTAGGCAATGCCATAGAATGACCCCGTTTTTTCAGTTTTCGGGAGATCCTTGAACGTATACTTTACTTTCCCTGTTTTTTTATCCGCAATATATATCGTGTCCGCCCTCTTCTGCTCTTCGTTCCCGCCGTATACATAACTGCCGTCCAGGCCCCACGGGACAAAATCATACGACGCCTCTTTTTTGACTGTACCCTTTGTGAGATTCAGCACGGCGCTTCCCGCTGTCACAAGCTTGCCCGAACCCGTCTGTGCGTAATACAGGATATCCACGCTGTTCTTCGAGGCGTCCGTTATGGCCATAAGCCGAAAAACCCTTCCTTCCTTATCTCCCTTTTTCTTCAGCTTCTGGATGCTGATCTTTTTCTTCTTGATCAGCTTTCCGTCCTTGTTCCGATAGCGGTAGACCGTCAGGCTCTTAAAGGAATATCCTGTTTTCGCCTGAATCGTATAGGTGTACTTTGCCTGGCTGATCCGCGCGTCGCGGAGCCGCACCTTAGGCACAATCTTTTTTTCTGATTTTTTGCCCGCCTTGCTGTAAGAGACGATTTTCGCACCCTTTTTGACGCCTTCTTCGTCTTTCGCGAGGCTCCACTCGCCGTCGTGGTCCGTGAGGAACGTGATATTAGCTGAAAATTTTCCGCTCTTGTCCACGCTCATCTGGATATCCCTTCCCCGGACCCCTTTCAGGACCTCCTCCTG
>CANPZR010000151.1 GCA_947589175.1 uncultured Lachnospiraceae bacterium
CCCGACCGGCTCCCGCCCCTCACGCGCTGGGTCTCGCATTCCTCCCGGTGAAGAAGCATCGCCTTTTTCTGGCGCAGGCCGCATTGGTACAGCTCCTCCGCCAGCTCTGGGTGGGCCGCCAGATCCCGCGCTACCGCCTGCCGGTACAGAACCTCCTCCGGCGACTGTAACGGAGTCATGACCACCGTCCGGGCCGTCTCCGTGATATAGGCGTCCTCCCGTCCCATGGAGCGGAAAATGAGGTCCAGATTCAGATCCTTTACAATATCCATCCAGGAGGCGTATCTTTTTCTCCCGGAGACCGCCTCCCGGTACAATAAATTTGCCGGTGTCACAGTGTCGCCCCCTTTCCTTCACAAGCCGTTTTTTTCGCGGAAATCCGCTGTTTTACGCTGTCGTAGTCCAATTTATACTGCTCCACCAGAGAGTCGGAATACCCCTCTCCCTCGGCTTTCATGGGAAGGATCCGGTACGTCCGCCGGTTCTCGTGGGCCTCGTCCACCTGGGCGACCAGGCTGATTACCTGGCCCGGGCGCGCCGCCTCGTCCGCCAGCTCCCGGATGTGGGTGACATAGATGCCGGAACACGCATTCTGGAGAAAATGGTCCATCGCCCTTTTTCCCATATAAAAGGCGTCGTGGGTGGTGGCGGTGGTAAAGAGCTCGTTCAGAATGATAAAACGCCGTCCGTTTCCCCGCGCGTTCATCATGGGAACCAGCCTCTTAATCTCCTCCTTTAATTTGCCGGAATTGGACTGTAAGCTCTCCTCCCGCTCAAAATGCGTGGCAATATTTGAAAAAAACGGCGTCTCCAGGCGGGCGGCATTGACGGGAAGGCCCATTTTGGCCAGATACACGCTCTGTCCCACCGCCCGCGCAAAGGTCGTCTTGCCGCCCTGATTAGGTCCTGTGACCACAAAAAAGGCAGGTCGCTCCGGGTAGGAAAAATCATTGGCAATCACAGGCTCGCCCCGGCTCCCGTTTTTCCAGGCCAGCGCCAGGTCGTACACGCCCTGTCCGTTCAGGGCGCATTCGTCCCCAATCCGCGGAATCGTCAGGTCGTATCCCATTTTTCTTGTTTTTTTGTAAAATTCATAAAATCCGATATAAAAGGGAATCTCTTTTTCAAACGTGAGCAGAATTTCCGGGTAAAAAGATGGATAGGAGTCGTAAAAAGCCAGTATTTCCCGGAATATTTCAGGATTGCTTTTTTTCAGCAGGTCAATCAGCGCGCTCTCCAGATCCGACGGCTCGTTCACCGCGTCGTAGATGTCCGTGATTACCGGCGCCTTGTCGGAAACGCCCAGCAGATCGGATAATTCCCGCAGAAAATCCCGGAAATCCTCCTGCATCTCATCCCGCTCGCGGATGGTGATCCACGCGTCGTCGACCGTCAGCTCAAAGCAGATTTGAGAATAAAAGGACAGCGCTTTTTCCAGCGCGTCCGCAAAGCCGCCCTCCCGCATCTGGCGATGGCAGTCGCGCGCGTATTCCCGGAGAGAGACAAAGCCGGAAGCGCTGAGTTCTTCCCGCTCCAGCGCGTCGCAAAGCCCCGTCACCGCGTCGTAATAGGCCCGGGCGGCCTCTAAATGGTATCCGGCCCGTCGGAGCCCGTCCTGCGCCTCCTCCGAGAGCCGCTTGTATTCCCGGGAGGCCTGCATGAGAGAACAAAATTCCCGGAAAGAAGAAACCAGTCCCTCCCGCTCCGCAATCTCGCCAAAAATCTCCTGCCGATAGGAAATGTCAGCCGGGTCGCCGGGAAATGTGTAGAAAAAATCCCGGACCGAATATCCCTGCACTTCCCTGCGGATCATATTCAGCAGGCTGTCTAATCGTAAATCTTTGAAAAATGGCGGTTCCGACGTCTCGTAGGACAGATTCCCCTTCCGGGAAAGTATGCTTTTAAATTCCATGTTTATTTTTCATCGTCCTCTTCTTCCTCCGCGTCGATCTTAATCGCGCTGGAGGATAATTCATCAATGGCGATGGACAGCGGCTTGGGGCAGGACTGGGTCTCCGTGAGAGGCACCGAGCCCGCGATGATTTGTCTGGCCCTCTTGGCGGTGGCCAGAACAATGGAATAGCGGCTGTTTACCACCGGCTGCTCGCCCTGCTCGACCTCGCTGTTGGCAATATTCATTAAATCGGTGTAAGATGGGTGTAACATATAGGATTCTCCTTTCTACTATTATTACGGTACGCAATGATGATCGCGGTATATCAAAATGATTGCGTTACGCGGAATTTATTCCGGCACGCCGAATACGTCTAACGGCCATATCCGGAGTATTACTTTTCCGGCTATATTTTCCCGTTTGACCGGCCCCGGTCCGCCGGGATCTTCTTCCGGCAGGGTCCGGCTGTCCAGGCTCACCGAGCGGTGGTCGCCCAGCACGAAGTACTCATCGTCTTTCAGCGTGTAGGGCTTCTCCGCCAGACCGGGCTTATCCATGGCGTCCGTAGCGTAGGGATCGTCGATTACGGTGCCATTTATGTAAATATTCTGGTCCTTGATCTGAATCGTCTCTCCCGGCAGCCCGTATATGCGCTTTACATAGTATTCATCCCCCTTATCCTTTCCGTGGGGATAAAACACGATAATGTCATACCGCTGCGGGTCGTTGAATTGATAGGTCAGCTTATTTATCAAAAGGCTCTCGCCGTTCTGCAGCGTATCCTGCATGGAGTTGCCGCTGACTACGGTCCTCTGTATGATGTAGTTGGGAACCACATACACGCAGAAAATAACCAGCGCCACATAGACAAGCCCCTCTATGGCATAGCTGAGGGGAGAGCGCTTTTTCTTTTCTTCCTCCTGCTCTTCCTCAGGGTTCTCATTTACAAGTTCTTCATCCCTCACGAAATAACATCTCCTTCCAAAAATTGTGCCAGCTCTTCTTTCATGGAGCAGATAAATTTCTCGCAGTAATACGGCTCGCAGCTCTTGTTCTCAATGATGCTGTGAACCTGCTCCACGGCCCGCGCCAGGTCGTCGTTGACCACTATGTACTCGTATTTGTCCATATAAATCGTCTCTTCATTGGCGCGCTTTAACCGGCTCTCAATCTCCTCAGGACTCTCAGTTGCCCGTCCGATCAGCCTCTTCTTCAGTTCGTCCGCCGAGGGAGGCGCCACAAAAATCATCAGCGCGTCCGGGAACTGCTCCTTCACCAGCATCCCGCCCTGCATCTCAATCTCCAGAAGGACGTTCTTTCCCTCCGCTAACTGCTGCTCCACGGCCTTTTTCGGGGTGCCATAATAATTGCCCACGTACTCGGCCCACTCAATGAGCTCGCCCGCCTCGATCATCTTCTGAAATTCTTCCCGTGTGTGGAAAAAATATTCCCTGCCGTGTACCTCTCCCTCCCTGGGAGCGCGGGTAGTGGCGGAAACCGACAGAAAATAGGGGTACTGCTCAATCAGCTCGCGCATGATCGTCCCCTTGCCCGCACCGGAAAATCCGGAAATAACAACTAATACTCCGCGCTTCATGACAACCTCCGATCTTCTTCCGCATTCATTCGGGCAGCAATGGTCTCCGGCAAAAGGGAAGACAGTACAATGCTCTGATTTTCCATGACTAACACTGCTTTCGTCTTTCTGCCGCAGGTGCCGTCCGTGGCCGTCCCCTGGTCCCTGGCAGCCTGGATCATGCGTTTGACCGGCGCGGCGTCCGGGCTGACAATGCAGTATACTTTGTCGCTGTTGACTACGTTTCCATAACCTATATTGACGAAACTCATCGCTATCTCCTTTTATTCTATATTCTGAATCTGTTCCCGTATTTTCTCGATCTCTGTCTTCAGCTCAATGCCGCAGTTGGATATCTCGATGTCATTTGCCTTGGAGAGAATGGTGTTGGCCTCCCGGTTCATCTCCTGGGTGATAAAGTCCAGCTTGCGCCCGATGGCGCCGCCGTCTTGCAACGTCTCCTCCATGTGGCTGATGTGGGTCTTTAGCCGCACCATCTCCTCGTCCACGCAGACCTTGTCGGCAAATACTACCAGCTCCGTTGCCAGCACGCCCTCGTCCAGCTTGTTATCCTGTAAGAGCTCCCTCGCCTTCTCGGCAATCTTCTGCCGGTACTCCGTGAGAATCTCCGGCGCCCGGTCGGCAATCTGGTCCACCAGCTCCCGCACCCGCGCCAACTTCGATAAGAGGTCGTCCCTCAGCTTCTCGCCCTCGGTCCGGCGGCTCTCCACAAAGCGCGCGCCGGCCTCCCTCATGGCCTCGTTCAGAAGCTGCTCCATGGTCTCCGGCTCGATTTCCGGCTCCTCCAGCGTGAACACCTCCGGCAGCGTCGCAATCATATAGGCGTCGGTGTTGTCCTCCAGCTTCAGATCCCTTGAGAGCCTGCGGACCCCCGCCAGATAGGCTTCCGCCGTCTCCCGGTTGTAGGTGATGCCGGCGCTTTTTTCGCTCAAATCTTCGAAGCTCACCGAGAGATCCACCTTGCCCCGGTCGGCGTAATCCTTGACCTGCTTGCGCAGAAGCGTCTCATAGGCGCTGAGTTTCCTGGGAAGCCGCAGCCCGATATCCAGGTACCGGTGATTGACCGACTTCATCTCGATGGCAATCTCATAGTTTTCATTTTTGGCCTCTCCCCGGCCAAATCCTGTCATGCTCTGTATCATAAATAAGGCCTTTCTTATGTGATATAATCTTAATGACTATCTGTTTTATTATAGTGCATTGGCCTTTAGAAGTCAAGATTTCTCTTTCTTTCATTGCGCATTTCGTGTATAATGGGATGAGAAATAAAAGAAAAGGAGAATTTTCATGGCTTTTGATGGAATTACCGTTGCCGCTCTGGTGAAGGAGCTGTCCGACAAGCTCGCCGGCGGCCATATACAGAAGATTGCCCAGCCGGAGCCGGACGAGCTTCTTCTCACGATAAAAAATAACAGGGAAAATTATAAGCTGCAGATCTCGGCCAGCGCCTCTCTCCCCCTGATGTACCTGACGGCGCGCCCCAAGCCCTCTCCCATGACGGCGCCGGGGTTCTGCATGCTGCTGCGCAAGCACTTAGGCGGCGCCAAGATCCTCGCCGTGCGCCAGATCGGCTTAGAGCGGGTGGTGCAGATGGAGATGGAAAATTTAAACGAGCTGGGGGACGTGGTGCGGCGCTCTCTGATGGTGGAGCTCATGGGCAAGCACAGCAACATTATTTTTGTGGACGACCAGAATAAAATCATAGACAGCATCAAGCACGTCAACGGCATGGTCAGTTCCGTGCGGGAAGTGCTTCCGGGCCGGGAATATTTTATTCCCAATACCATGAACAAAAAGGACCCCTTTTCCCTGACCACCGAGATGTGGAACGGGGAGCTTTTTACAAAGCCCTGTTCCGTGGCAAAGGCCCTGTACACCTCCCTCACCGGATTCAGCTCCGTGATGGCCCACGAGCTGGCCTACGAGAGCGGTTTGGACGGGGACGCCCCCATGGCGAGCGTAAACGGCAACGGCCGGTCGGCCCTGATGACCCGGTACCGCGCCCTGATGGAGCGCGTCCGGACGGGGGATTTTTCTCCCTGCATCGTCTCGGAGAGGGCCGTTCCGATGGAATTTGCCGCCGTGCCGCTGTCCATGTACGAGACGATGGACTGCGCCCGGTCGGATTCCATGTCCGAGGTCGTCGAGCGCTTTTACGGGGAAAAGGACACGATCAGCCGAATCCGCCAGAAGTCGGCGGATCTGCGGAAGCACGTCACCAATCTTCTGGATCGCTGCCGGAAGAAAATGGACCTCCAGCGAAAGCAGCTGTCGGACACGGAAAAGCGGGAAAAATTCAAGGTGTACGGGGAGCTGATCCACACCTACGGCTATCAGCTCGGGCCGGAGGACACGGCGCTCACCTGCACCAATTACTACGACGGGCAGGAAATTACCATTCCCATCGACCCGACCCTGTCCCCGTCGGAAAATGCCAGTCATTATTTTTCCAAATATAATAAAATGAAGCGGACCTTCGAGGCGGTCTCGGAGCAGATTCAGGAAAATCAGGAGATGATCGACCATCTGGAATCCATTCTGACGGAGCTCGACATCGCCCGGGGCGAGGACGACCTGCAATTTATACGACGGGAGCTGGCGGATTCCGGCTACATAAAAAAGCACGCCGCCAAGGGAAAAAAGCAGGGCCATATGCCTAAGAGCAAGCCCCTCCACTTTATCTCCTCGGACGGATACGACATCTATGTGGGAAAAAATAATTACCAGAACGACGAGCTGACCTTTAAGATGGCGACCGGCAACGACTGGTGGTTCCACGCTAAGCAGATGCCGGGATCCCATGTCAT
>CANPZR010000152.1 GCA_947589175.1 uncultured Lachnospiraceae bacterium
TCGCCCTCGTACGTCCGTATAAATTCAAACATCTCCCGCAACAGCGGCACGATCTGCTCCGACTCGTAATCTCCCGCCAGAATCAGGTAAAATCCGGTGCGGCACCCCATCGGCCCGAAATAAATAATCCGGCTCCCCATCTGCTCATGGTTCCGCAGAAAAGTCGCGCCCAGATGCTCGATGGTGTGAATCTCCGCCGTGTTCATCACCGGCTCGTAGTTGGGTCTCGTCATACGGATGTCAAAGGTCGTCACAATATCGTTTCCCGTGCTGTCCTTGCGGCTCACATACACGCCCGGCAGCAGTCTCTTGTGATTGACCGTAAAACTTGCTATTGTTTCCATCATTTCCTCATTTCCGCCGCAAAACGGCTTATTTATATGCTGATATCAATGTCGGGTTTCCCCGCAATGTCGGGCTTCCCCGATCCGGGAGGCGATGAGCGCCGTCACCTTTTCCGAGGCCCTTCCATCATCAAAGGGGTTGTATTTCCCCTTAAATTTCTCATAACGCTCCGCATAGAGCGCGGAATCGTAATTTTTTATGTCGCGGATCAATTCCTCCGTCGTCTCCGAAACCGGCCCCGGCATCTCCTCCCGGTAGTCGAAGTAAAAGCCCCGGAGCTCGTTCTGGTACTTCGCGAGATCGTACGCGAAGAAAAACATCGGCCGCCCCAGAATGCTGTAGTCGAACATCACAGAAGAATAGTCCGTCACCAGGATGTCCGCCACTAAAAACAGCTCCGCGATGTCGTAGCTCTGGTCGTAGTGGTAGATAAATCCCTGATAGGGAGTCCAGTCCACCGCGTCCATAATGAGGTAGTGGTACTTGACGATCAAAATGTATTCTTCTGACAGGGCGTCCCTCAGGGCGTCAAAGGAAATCCGGGGGCGGAAAGCGTAGGTGTCGTTCCCTGAATACTCGTTGTCCCGCCAGGTCGGCGCGTACAGGATCACCTTCTTGTCCGGCGGAAGCCCCAGCTCCGCGCGCCTGCGGGAAATGCTCGCCGGGTCATTTTCCCGGAACAAAATATCGTTGCGGGGATAGCCGATCTCAAGCATCTCCTTCTGAAATCCGAACGCCCGGCGGAATGTCTCGCTGGAAAACGGATTCTGGGAAATCAGGTAGTCCCAGGTGCGGACATTGCGGGCAAAATGCGCCTTGTAGTCGTCGATGTCCTTTTCCCCGACCATAAATACGTCGTCCATGTCGAGAGCCAGCTTCTTAAGCGGCGTCCCATGCCATGTCTGGATATAGCAGGTGCCCTTGCGCCGGATCAAAAACTCCGGCTGGCGGCTGTCGAACACCCAGATTTTCGCCGTCGCCATATAGTACAAATAGCGCAGGCGCCCGAACTGGACCTGCCGGCACCGGCCCCGGACCGGGTATTTCCGGCTCTCATAGAACCAGACGCAGTCCCATTTCTCATCATAACCGGCAGACGCCATATATTCGTAGATATGGCGTGGATTCCCGGCATAACTTTTTCCCAGTCCGCTGTCAAATACGACGCGGTCTTTTTTTACCGGCAGCAGGATGCACATGAGGCGGTAGAGAATTACCGCTCCCTGCTTTGCCGCTTTATGAAGCCATCTGCCCAAACCTTCTACCTCTTTTACTGGTTCTCTCCAAACAGTTTCTCAATGGTCCTCTCCGACGCGTGCCCGTCGTCCACGCAGCAGAACCGGTTGTAAAACTCCTCATACCGGTCGCTGTAGCGCTCTGTAATCTCGTTTATGTCGTGCAGAGCCTGTACCAGCTCGTCGTTGGTGCGCAGGATCGGTCCCGGCAGCTCTTTTTCCATGTTGATGTAGAGACCGCGGATCTCGTCGGCATACGCATCGTAATCATAGGCAAAGAACAGGATGGGCCTGCGCAGGTTGGCATAGTCGAAAAATACGGAGGAGTAATCCGTGATCAGTATGTCGGAGGCCAGGTACAGACGGGATACGTCCTCGTACTGGCTGCCGTTGAACACAAATCCCTCATATTCCGACATATCCAGCATGTCCGCGATATAGTAATGGGTACGCAGAAGCACGACGCTGTTGTCGCCAAATTCCTTTCTCATGCGATCCAGATCCAGCGCCAGAGTAAACTGGTAAGCGCCCGGCTTGTAGGCCTGATCGTCCCGCCAGGTCGGCGCGTACAGAATGACCCGCTTGCCCTCGGGAATGCCAAATTCCTTCTTGACGCCCGCGGCGATCTGATCCTTGTCCGGCGCGTACAGGATATCGTTTCTCGGATACCCGTACTCCAGAATCTTTTCCTTATCGTAGCCAAAGGCTCTGGCAAATACCTCTGTGGAAAAAGGATTGGCGGAAATCAAGTGATTCCACTCTTTTCCCTGGGTATAGAAGACCGTCTTTATGTGCGGATTGGCTGCATAGGAATCCTCCAGATCCATGGCCAGTTTTTTGAGCGGCGTTCCGTGCCAGGTCTCCAAAAATACAACGCCCGGCCTCTTTTTGCTCCATACCGGCTGACGCACATTGAAAATGCGGTATCCGCAGCGGGATAGATAGTACATGTACCGCAGGGAGTTCATCTTGCACACCTTGTGCTTGCCGGATCGCTTTAACTCCTCGGATTCATGATTCACGACCCAGATATATTTATACTTGTCGCCCCGCGTTCTCTGCAGGTACTCATAGAGATATTTGGGGCTGTCCGAATAGCTCTTTCCAAAGAAGCTCTCAAACAGGACCCAGTCCGTGCGGAGAGACATTTTCTTGAAAATATGTTTCTCAATAAAGCGGTACCACTGGATCTTGCTGCCAAAAAAGCCCTTCTTTTTGGAAACAAATTTATTGAGCTTCGCCGCCTTCTTGGCCAGCCGGAACTTGCTCTTTCGTATAAAGCTGATTTTAAGCCGATTGGGTCCGCTGTACTTCTTTTTGTACTCTTTAAAGTTCTCCATCTTCATCAGCTCGCTGCTGTACTGCCTCGTGAGCTTGTTTCCGTAGATGATGCGGGAAAATCTCGTGAGCGTGAAATCGACGCAGTACCGCTCCAGCATCTCCTTTAAGATGGGATCCCTGTCTCCGATAAACTCCATGCAGTTCCGGTACTGCTTCACGTAATCCCGGGCGCACGCGTGACGCTCCTTCTGGGACAGGGCGGGGAGATTTACCTTGTCGTTTCTCTTGCGGGACACATAGATGCTGCCTGTGGTATAGCAGTTGTTTCTCGCGTAATCCAGTACCCGCAGAACAAACCACATATCGCTGTGGTGCCTGGACGCCTCCGGGAATGTGATTTCTTCTTTCACAAGGAAATCTCGGCGGATCAGCATATTGTGTACAGAAAAGCGAAGACGCAGCTTCTCCCGCAAAGTCTCGTCGGACAGTGGCTCCGGCTTGTCCCACTCCGTCTCCTTTGTGAGCTTTTCGATATTGGCCTCGTAGTTTCTCGGGCTGAACCAGCTGCGCCACACATTGCCCATGACCACGTCCAGCTTCTTCTCGTCGGCCAGGGAGACCATGCTCCCGATGCTGGCGGAATCCGGGAGATAGTCGTCGCAATCAATAAAGTAGACATACTCGCCCTCGGCGTGGGACAGTCCCACGTTCCGGCAGAATCCGACGCCCCGGGAGCGGATTTTGACCTCCGTATCCTCCTCCAGCTCCGGTTCCGGCTCCCCGTCGAATTCCTCCGACGGACCGCCCTCGCCCTTGCCCGGCTTTTCTTCCTCTGCTTCCTCTTTGCGCTCTTCCTCTAACTCCTCGTCGCTCTTGGGCCATGCCTCGTACACGGATACCTTCGAGTCTCCTGTCACTTCCTCCGGCACCTCGTCTCCCGCCAGGTCCTTCACGACGACAATCTCATAATCCTTAAAATCCTGCTGATGAATCGTCTCTATACATTCCGTCAGGTAAAGAGGACCTTTCCAGTACGGAATCACAAAACTTACTTTAGACATATTTTATCTCCTATCTGCCGAAACCGGCTATAATCATTTCACAACGATATTGATAATCCTTCCCGGCACATAGATTTCCTTTACAATGTCTTTTCCGGCCAGTTTGTCCGCAACGGCCTCTTTTCCGGCCGCGATGGCGTCCTCCTTCGACGCGTCCACGGCAATCGCCACGGTGGCGCGGACCTTGCCGTTAACCTGAACGCCGATCTCCTGTACCTGCTCGATGGTCTTGGCCTCGTCGTACTCCGGCCACGTGGTCTGGAACAGATACCCGCCGTAGTTCAGCTCGCTCCACAGCTCCTCCGTGATGTGGGGCGCCACCGGATTGAGCAGAACCAGAAGCGTCTTGAACTCGCCTCTTGTCACCTTGCCCTGCTTGTAAAATTCATTGACAAGCGCCATCATAGCCGCGATGGCTGTATTGTATTTCAGGGACTCGAAATCCCCGCTCACTTTCTTGATGGTCTGGTGAAGCTTCGTCTCCAGCTCCTTGGAGTAGCCTTCCTCGTCCGTCACCATATCCCGGCACTTCCACACTCTCTCCAAAAATCTCCGGCATCCCTTCACGCCGTCCTCCGACCAGGCGGCCGCCGCGTCAAAGGCGCCGATGAACATCTCATAGGTGCGCAGGGTGTCCGCGCCGTAGTCCCTCACGATGTCATCTGGATTTACCACGTTTCCGCGGGACTTGCTCATCTTCTCGCCGTTCTCCCCCAGAATCATGCCGTGAGAGGTCCGCTTCTGGTACGGCTCCTTCGTGGGAACTACTCCCTGGTCGTACAAAAACTTGTGCCAGAACCGGGAGTACAGAAGGTGCAGCGTGGTGTGCTCCATGCCGCCGTTGTACCAGTCTACCGGAAGCCAGTACTTCATGGCCTCCTTGCCCGCCAGCGCCTCGTCGTTCTTCGGGTCGATATAGCGCAGGAAATACCACGACGACCCCGCCCACTGGGGCATGGTGTCGGTCTCACGCCTGGCGGGGCCGCCGCAGCAGGGGCAGGTGGTGTTGACCCAGTCGGTCATCTTGGACAGGGGAGACTCACCGTCGTCGGTGGGCTCGTAGAACTCCACCTCGGGCAGCAGCAGCGGAAGTTCTTCCTCCGGCACCGGAACATACCCGCACTTCTCACATTTCACAATGGGAATCGGCTCGCCCCAGTAGCGCTGTCTGGAAAATACCCAGTCGCGGAGCTTGAAATTCTTCTTGGCCGTTCCCACGCCCTTCTCCGTCAGCCACTCAATGATGGCCTCCTTGGCTTCCGCCACGGACTTTCCGGTCAGAAATCCCGAATTGACAAGCGTTCCCGTCGCCACGTCGGTGAAGGCCTCCTCCTCGACGTTGCCCCCTGCGATGACCTCGATGATGGGCAGGCCGAATTTCTTGGCAAATTCCCAGTCTCTCGTATCGTGTGCCGGCACCGCCATGATGGCGCCGGTCCCATAGCTCATCAGCACGTAATCCGATACCCAGATCGGAATCTCCTCTCCGTTCACCGGATTGATCGCGCTCAACCCGTCGATGACCACGCCGGTTTTTTCCTTGGCGAGCTCCGTCCTCTCAAAATCAGACTTTCTCGCGGCCATCTCCCGGTACGCCACAATGTCGTCCCAGTTCTTAATCTCGTCCTTGAACTGGTCGAGATACGGATGCTCCGGCGACAGCACCATGTAGGTGACGCCGAACAGCGTATCCGGCCTGGTCGTATAGATTTTCAGCTTTTCCTCTTTGCCCTTGATGGCAAAATCCACCTCGGCGCCGTGGGAGCGGCCGATCCAGTTCTTCTGCGATACCTTTACCCGCTCGATATAATCTAAATCGTCCAGATCGTCGATCAGCTTGTCGGCGTACTCGGTGATTTTTAACATCCACTGGCTCTTTACCTTGCGCACGACCGGGCTGCCGCACCGCTCGCACACGCCGTTTACGACCTCCTCATTGGCGAGGCCGCACTTACAGGAGGTACACCAGTTAATCGGCATCTCGCTCTTGTAGGCGAGACCCGCCTTGAACAGTTTCAGGAAAATCCACTGCGTCCACTTGAAATAGGCGGGATCGGTCGTGTTCACCTCTCGGTCCCAGTCAAAGGAATACCCCAGCGCCTGGAGCTGTCCCTTGAACCGCGCCACGTTGTTTTTCGTGACCTCTTTCGGATGAATCTTATTCTTAATGGCATAGTTCTCCGTCGGCAGTCCAAATGCGTCCCACCCCATGGGGTAGAGCACGTTGTACCCCTGCATCCGGCGCTTTCTCGCCACGATGTCGAGCGCCGTATAGGGGCGCGGGTGTCCCACATGCAATCCCTGTCCGGACGGATACGGGAATTCCACCAGCGCGTAATACTTGGGCTTTGTGTAATCCTC
>CANPZR010000153.1 GCA_947589175.1 uncultured Lachnospiraceae bacterium
CAAGAAGGTAAAGGGCGCGTATCTGATTGACGACACCTACAACGCGAGCCCCGATTCCATCAACAGCAATCTCCACGCGCTGTTCGACTATCCCGGCAAGGGGCGGAAAATCGCCGTTCTGGCGGACGTGCTGGAGCTCGGAGAGATGTCGGAGGAGCTTCATCGGAGCATCGGCGATTACATTCTGTCGGAGCGGGAAAAGGAGAATAAATTGTCCCTGCTCATTGCGGTGGGGAGCGAGGCGGCCTATATCGCGGACTGTGTAGAGACGGGGGCGGACGATATCCCCGTGATCCGCTGCGGGGGAGCGGATGAGGCGGCGGAGATTCTAAAGGAACATATGCGGCCGGGGGACTGGATTTTGGTGAAGGGATCCCGTGGAATGCACATGGATCAGGTCGTGTCGGAACTGACAAAGGAGTGACAGGGTGTTTGCGGATGTGATCGTAGATATTTCCGTAGAGGCGCTGGACCGGGTTTTCCAGTACCGGATACCGCCGGAGTTAGAGCCGGATATTTCGGTGGGGACGCAGGTCTGCGTCCCCTTTGGACGGGGGAACCGGCGCCTCACCGGATTTGTGGTGGGAATCGAGAAGCAGGCAGCGTGGCCGGAGGAGAAGATCAAGGATCTGCTCGGCGTGGAGCAGGGCAAGATCGCCGTAGAGGGACAGCTCTTGCAGCTGGCGGCGTGGATGAGGGAGCGGTACGGCTCCACTATGAATGAGGCGTTAAAGACCGTACTGCCGGTCAAGAAACAGATTAAGTCAGTGGAGGAGCACTGGCTTAATTTTGTCGTGCCGGAAGAAACCGCGCGGCGGGAGATTGACCGCTGTCTGCTGCGGCACTACAAGGCAAAGGCGCGGTTCCTCCAGGGGATGCTCGCCGAGGGCGGCCAGATGACGAGGGCTCTCGCGTCTAAGAAATACGGCGTTTCCCGGCCGGTAATCGACGGATTTATTAAATCAGGATTTATTTCCGAGAGCTCCGCGAGGCGTTACCGCAACCCGGCGGAGCAGATGAATATGCCCGAAAAACCGGTGGTTCTGAACCCGGAGCAGCGGGCGGCGGCGGATACGTTTGCAAGAGATTACGACGCGGGAACACGAAAGACCTACCTGCTGTACGGCGTGACCGGCAGCGGCAAGACCGAGGTCTACATGGAGATGATCCGCCATGTGCGGGAGCAGGGAAAGCAGGTTATCGTCCTGATTCCGGAGATTGCCCTGACGGCTCAGACGGTGGGGCGTTTCCGCAGCCGGTTCGGGGACAGCGTATCCGTTCTCCACTCCCGCCTGTCGGACGGGGAGCGGAGCGACCAGTACGAGAGGGCCAAGCGGGGCGAGTCGGATATCATGGTGGGACCCCGCTCCGCTCTTTTTGTCCCCTTTGAAAATCTGGGACTGATTATCGTGGACGAAGAGCATGAGACGAGCTATAAGAGCGAGAACCCGCCCAAATACCACGCCAGGGAGGCGGCGCTGTATCGGGCGGAGATGGTCGGCGCCAGCGTAGTGCTCGGTTCCGCCACGCCCTCGGTGGAATCCTACCAGGCGGCGAAAGAGGGACGATATGAGCTTTTGTCTCTCCCCTGCCGGGCGGGAGCGGCCGGGATGCCGTCGGTGATTGTGGCGGATCTGAGGGAGGAGCTGCGGGCGGGCAACCGCTCCGTATTCAGCCGGATTTTGAAAGAAAAGATACGGGAGCGGCTGCGGCGGAAGGAGCAGACCATTCTTTTTTTGAACCGGCGCGGATATGCGGGCTTTGTTTCTTGTAGAAATTGCGGATTTGTGATAAAATGTTCTCATTGTGATATTTCCATGACTGCCCACAAGAATCATGTGGGGGATGTGGACACGCTCGTGTGCCACTATTGCGGCCGGACGATTTCCATGCCGGAGACGTGTCCCGAGTGCGGTTCGCCCTATATCGCGGCGTTCGGCCTGGGCACCCAGAAGGTAGAGGATATGCTTCTACGGGAGTTTCCGGGAGCCAGGGTTCTGCGGATGGACGGGGACACCACGGCGGGCAAGCACGGCCACGAGAATATTTTAGAGCCCTTCCGCCAGGGACGGGCGGACATCCTGATCGGCACGCAGATGATCGTAAAGGGGCACGATTTTCCCAACGTCACGCTGGCGGCCGTGCTGGCGGCGGACATGGGGCTGTACGCCGGGGACTACCGCAGCGGCGAGAGGACGTTCGACCTTCTGATGCAGGCCAGCGGCCGGGCGGGCCGGGGCGACAAGCCGGGCGAGGTGGTGATACAGACCTACAACCCGGACCAGTACTGCATTCAGGCAGTGCAGCGGCAGGACGCGGAGATTTTTTATGAAAATGAACTGGCCTACCGCCGGATGGCGGGGTATCCCCCCTGCGCCCAGATGCTTGTGGTGTTAGTGATGGGACAGGACAAAGAAGGCGCCAAAAAGTGCATCCACGCGCTGGCGGAGGGGCTCGCGGGCTTCTCGGAGAAGGCGTCCATCATCGGCCCCGCGGAGGCGGGACTGAGCCGGGCGAAGGACTGGTACCGGTTCGTCATGCACATCAAGTGCCGGGAGGAAGCGGTCATTGTCCAGATAAAAAATGAATTGGAACAGATTAGCCGGAGAGGGAATTGGGAAAAATCATACCGTATTCAGTATGACCGAGATCCTCTTTCCAGTTATTGAAATTCAATACAGAGAAAGGAAGAATATTTTATGGCTATTCGGAATATCCGGGTGATGGGGGACGAGATCCTCAACAAGAAATGCAAGGAAGTAACGGAGATGACAGACAAGACTAAAGAGCTGATCGAGGACATGTTAGAGACCATGTACGAGGCGGACGGCGTGGGACTGGCGGCTCCCCAGGTAGGCATCTTAAAGCGCATTGCCGTCATTGACGTCACCGAGGAGCGCAATCACCCCATCATCCTCATCAACCCCGTCATCGTCAAGCAGGACGGGCAGAACCGGGACCGCGAGGGATGCCTGAGCGTGCCGGAAAAGGTCGGCTATGTGGTGCGCCCCAATAAGGTTAAGGTAAAGGCGCTCGACATTAACATGAAGCCGGTCACGATCAAGGGAGAGGAGCTGCTCGCGCGGGCGCTGGTGCATGAAATCGAGCACCTGGACGGCCATCTGTACGTCGAGAAGGTGGACGGCCGCCTGTACAATGTCAGCGAGCTGCAGGAATTGGAGGAGAACGAGTGAGAGTAATCTTTATGGGAACGCCGGACTTTTCCGTGCCGGTGTTACAGGGGCTGATCGAGTCGCCGGAGCACCAGGTGACGGCGGTTGTGACCCAGCCGGATAAGCCGCGGGGGCGCAGCGGAAAGCTCGTGTTTACCCCGGTGAAGGAGACGGCGGTGGCGGCGGGAATTCCCGTCTGCACGCCGGAGCGGGTAAAGGATTCCGCCTTTATCGAAGAACTGAAACGTATTCCGTGCGACGTCATCGTGGTGGTCGCATTCGGGCAGATTCTCCCGCGGGAGGTGCTCGACTATCCCCGCTACGGCTGCATCAACATCCACGCCTCCCTGCTCCCCCGGTGGAGGGGAGCGGCGCCCATGCAGTGGGCCATTCTGGCGGGGGATAAAAAGACCGGTCTCACGGCGATGCAGATGGACGAGGGGCTGGACACCGGGGATATGCTCTTGAAAAAAGAAGTCGATATCGAGCCGGACGAGACGGGCGAGAGCCTGCACGATAAGCTGGCGGCTCTCGGCAGCGGGCTTCTCTTAGAGACCCTTTCGCTGGCGGAGGCGGGCAGGTTAGAGCCGGTTCCCCAGGAGGGGGAGAGCACCTACGCCTCCATGCTGAAAAAGGATATGGGCCGGGCGGACTGGAGCCAGGACGCGGAGAAGATCGAGCGCTATATCCGCGGGCTGAACAGCTGGCCGGGCGTGTTTACAGGGCTTCGGGGAAAGAAGCTGAAGCTGTGGCGGGCGGCTGTCTCGCCGGAGGAGACGGGAGAGGAGCCGGGAACCATCGTGGACGTGGCAAAGGATGGCTTCACCGTCCAGACCGGCAAGGGTTGCCTGACCCTGTTGGAAGTGCAGTTGGAAGGTAAAAAGAGAATGGACGCCGCCAGCTTTCTCCGCGGCGTGTCCGTCGAGAAAGGAGAAACATTATGTCTATAGGAGCAGTCTGTTATGTACCGTATTACGGGATGAGAGGCATGTACGCGATGTGGGATCCCACCTATATTCTGGTGCTTATCGGAGTTGTTTTATCGCTTGCCGCGTCGGCAAAAGTTAAGACTACATTTAATAAATACAGTCAAATCCGCAGCGCCAGCGGGCTGACGGGAGCCCAGGCGGCGCAGAGAATTCTGGACTACGCCGGGATTCGCGGCGTCACCATCGTGCGGATTCCGGGGAATCTGACCGACCACTACAATCCCAAGACCCGGCAGGTGGGCCTGTCCGAATCCGTCTACGGGAGCAATTCGCTGGCGGCGGTCGCGGTGGCGGCGCACGAGTGCGGGCATGTGATCCAGCACGCCAAATCCTACACGCCGCTGTCCATCCGCTCGGCGTTAGTGCCGGTGGCCAATTTCGGCTCCGGGGCGTCGTGGTTCTTCATCGTGGCGGGGCTCATTTTCAGCATCCACCCGCTCGTGACCATCGGAATCATCTTTTTCAGCGCGGCGGTGCTCTTTCAAATCGTGACGTTGCCGGTGGAGTTCAACGCCTCCGGTCGCGCGCTCACCATTCTCCAGCAGATCGGGATATTGGGCGCCGATGAGGGGAAGGCGGCCGGGAAAGTGCTGCGCGCGGCGGCCCTCACCTATGTGGCGGCGGCAGCGGCGGCCATTTTGCAGCTGTTGCGGCTGATTCTGATTTTCGGAAGGAACGATAGGGACTGATGCGCGGGCCTGCCTATGACATTGTGTGGGAGACGCTGGAGGCGGGAGGACACAGCGACGCCGCCTTTCACCGGATCGCCGAGGCGGATAAAAGCCTCACTGTCTCCCAGAAAAGCTTTATCAAGCGGCTCTCTTACGGAACCATCGAGAGGGCCGTGGAGGCCGACTGGATTCTGTCTCAGTTTTCCCGGGCGAGGGTGGACCGGATGGACGCCCCCGTGCGGACGGCGCTGCGCATGGCCGTCTATGAGCTGTTTTACATGGATCAGGTGCCGGAGCGCGCCACCTGCTACGAGGCGGCGGAGCTTCTGAAAAAGAAGGGCGCCGGGCGGCATGTCGGATTTGTAAACGGCGTCCTGCGCAACATCCTGCGACATCCGGAGAAGCGGGACGAGGAGGCGGACTGGGCGCGTCTCTCCCTCCCGATTTCCCTTATGGAGCATCTGATTTCCCAGTACGGGAAAAAGACGGCGAGGAAGATCGGAGAGGCCTTTCTGGAGAGGGGCGGCGAGATCACGCTGCATCTCCAGCCGGACCGCGTATCCCGGACGGATTACATGAAGCTCTTGCGGGAGCAGGGGATTTCCTGCAGAGAGGGTCTGTACATGGGAAACGCCTGTCTGGCGCGGGGCGTTCGGGATATCGCGGCGCTGCCGGGGTACAGAGAGGGCATGTTTTTCGTACAGGACGAGAGCTCCATGCTGCCGGGCGTCTGCTCCGGCATCCGGCCCGGCGACCGGGTGATCGACGTCTGCGGCGCGCCGGGGGGAAAGAGTCTCCACGCCCTGGAACTGCTGCGGGGAGACGGGCGCGTGAGCGTCCGGGACGTCAGTGAGAAAAAAGTACATACGATTCGTGAAAATATAGAGAGAATGCGCTATGAAAACGTGGAGTGTAAGGTGTGGGACGCCACCAGGGAGGACGCGGCGTACCGGGAGTGGGCGGACGTGGTTCTCGCGGACGTGCCCTGTTCCGGCATCGGCATCATCGGAAGAAAGCCGGAGATCAAGTACCGCGCCCTGGAGCAGACGGAGACGCTTGTGCCGCTCCAGCGGAAGATCTGCGAGAACGCGGTCCGGATGCTGAGACCGGGCGGCGCGCTGATCTACAGTACCTGCACCATCCACCGGCGGGAGAATGAGGAACAGGCCGCGTGGATTCAGGATCATCTGGGACTGCGCCCGGAGAGCCTGGATTCGTTCTTGCCGGAGGTTTTGAAAAACAGGCAGAGCGCGCGGGGGATGCTGCAGATGCTCCCCGGAATCCACGGGAGCGACGGCTTTTTCGTGGCGCGGTTTGTGAAAGAGGGGTGACAGGGTGAAGGATCTGAGAAGCCTTACCGAACAGGAAATGATAGAGACGGCCTCCGCCCTGGG
>CANPZR010000154.1 GCA_947589175.1 uncultured Lachnospiraceae bacterium
GCGGGAGATTACGAGTCGGAGCAGATCGTGCCGCTGTTGCGGGAGATGTTTGAATTTATACGGACGTACGAGGGCGAGGTGCCGGGGGCGTCCCCGGAGGCCTGCGGTAACTATCTGGATATGAATCTGCCGATGGCGAAGTACCTGGCGGACCGGTATCTGGAGAAGGTGCTGACGGGGATTACCCAGGATCGATTGAAATACTCATAAGGTACATGCCGCCTGCATAGACATAATAGTAAAAAGACAAATACAAGCTTGTTCAAAGGCAGGTATGGAAAATGATGAATTGGGATAGCCGTATGCGAAACAACCAGAGTGTGCAGATGTTGAAAGCGGCTATCCCTTTTTTGGACATAGAGGCGGGCGAGTCCATCGATCTGGCCGGACTTCTGCGCGCTGTCCGCCCCTTTGCCGGAATCCGCGAGGGGAGGGTCATGGACATGATCCTGCAATTTTTCCAGATCCAGGACATGATGCAGATGGTGTCACTGGTGCAGAGCATGCAGCAGATGGCGGAGGATATGCCGGATGAAGAGGTATCAGACGGGGAGACAGACGACGGAGACATTGCAGCCGATGTCACTGTCAACGACAATGTCATTGACAGTGATGATGCCAATGCTGTTGCCAATGCCATTGCCAATGACAGTGATGATGCCGATGCCGCCCATGATGCTGGCAGCGGTGTAAACGCGTCTGGTCCATTTGCGGGGCTTGGCGGCTTTCCGTCGCCGGAAATGCTCGACATCATCCAGATGTTTTTAAAGCCGGAGAACAGCGACGGACAGGAGGAAAATGAGTCAATCGATCTTTGACGACAACGACGTATTTAAAAACATGAATCCCTTGAAAGTTCAGGTGATGCGGGAATTAGTCGAGGACGTGAAGGAAAAGTCCATGCGGGAGACGGCGCCGCTTATTCTGGCGGCGATGCAGAAACTGAAAAACAAGGGCTTGTCCTTTAACGCGGAGGAGACGGCCGTGCTGATGGAAGTTCTCACCCGGGATATGAGCCCGGGGGACAAGGCGAAAGTGCAGAGCATGAAAAATATTCTGAAGAAAAATCCTGCGCGGCAGGGGAGCTTCCGGCAGAAAAGGCCGAAATAAGGCTTCGGGCAGGGCCGCGGGCGCCTTTGAGAAAAAAAGGTAGAAGTATCCGGCGATTTGTGATATTATATCTTTTATTGAACATACTACCAGAAAGAAATGAGTGATGATACGATGGCTGAAAAATGTATAGAGCTGAGGAATATTTCCAAGTCCTTTGACGGGGAGAGGGTCTTAGACCGGCTGAATCTGGACATTCAGGAGAACGAGTTTGTCACCCTGCTCGGCCCCAGCGGCTGTGGAAAGACGACGACGCTGCGTATCATGGGCGGCTTTGAGACGCCGGACGAGGGGCAGGTTCTTTTGAACGGAGCGGATATCGCCCATGTGCCGGCCAACAAGAGGCCGATTAACACAGTGTTTCAGAAATACGCCCTGTTTTCCCATATGAACATTGAGGAAAATATTGCTTTCGGCCTGAAAATAAAGAAAAAATCCAAGAGCTACATCGAGGACAAGATCAAGTACGCGCTCCGGCTGGTCAATCTGGAGGGCTATGAAAAGCGGATGCCGGATTCCCTTAGCGGCGGACAGCAGCAGCGGATTGCCATTGCAAGGGCCGTTGTCAACGAGCCGAAGATTCTTCTTTTAGATGAGCCGCTGGGGGCGCTGGATTTAAAGCTCCGCCAGGAGATGCAGTACGAGCTGATCCGATTGAAGGAGGAGCTGGGGATTACGTTCGTATATGTCACCCACGACCAGGAGGAGGCCCTCACGATGTCGGACCGAATCGTGGTCATGAACAAGGGATATATCCAGCAGGTGGGCACGCCGGAGGACATCTACAATGAGCCGCAGAACGCCTTTGTAGCCGATTTTATCGGGGACAGCAACCTTCTCCCCGCCACGATGATACGGGACCGGCGGGTTCTCATTCAGGGGCAGGAGTTCGACTGCGTGGACGTGGGATTCGGGGAAAATAACCCGGTGGACGTGGTGATACGGCCGGAGGACCTGATTCTGGTGCCGCCGGAGCAGGGGACTATCCGGGGGAAGGTCGTGTCCCTGATTTTCAAGGGCGTGCACTATGAGATGGAGGTCGAGGCGCTCGGATTTACCTGGCTGGTGCACAGCACCAATCTCGCCGAGGTGGGCTCCGAGGTGGGGCTGTTTGTGGATCCGTTCAATATCCAGATCATGAAGAAGCCGGAAAATTCCGCGGAGGAGGTACTGCAGGATGAAGCATGATAAGATTCTGTCCTTTCCGTACACTCTGTGGATGGCGATTTTTGTAATCGTGCCGCTGTTTATTATGGCGTGGTACGGCTTTACGGACCGGGACGGGAATTTTACCCTGTCCAATATTATGAGCATCGCGGATCCCATTCACCTGAAGGCGCTGCTGACCTCCATACGCCTTTCGCTGATCTGCACCGTGCTCTGCTTTCTGCTGGCGCTTCCCCTGGCGTTAGTGATCCGGAACCTGCACATAAAGAGCAACGGATTTGTCATATTTATATTTATTCTGCCTATGTGGATGAATTTCCTTCTCCGCACCATAGCCTGGCAGGTGCTTCTGGAAAAGAGCGGCGTCATCAACGACCTGCTGCGCCTTCTGCGGCTGCCGGAGCTGAACATGATCAACACGGAGGGAGCTATCGTCCTCGGCATGGTGTACAACTACCTGCCCTTTATGGTGTTGCCCATCTACAACGCCCTGGCAAAAATCGGCCAGGACACCTTTGACGCGGCGAGGGATCTGGGCGCGGGGTGGTGGCAGACCATGAGGAGAATCACGCTCCCCCTGATCCTGCCCGGGATTGTCAGCGGCAGCACGATGGTATTCGTGCCGGCTCTGACGACCTTTGTCATCTCGGACCTTTTGGGCGGCGCCAAGATCCAGTTAATCGGAAACGTCATCGAGCAGGAGTTTACGACGGCCAACGACTGGAACATGGGAGCCGGACTGTCGCTGGTGCTGATGATTCTTGTGGTGGGGAGCATGGCGCTCATGTCCAAGTACGATAAGAGCGGAGAGGGGGCAGGAATATGGTAAAAAAATTGTGCCGCGGGACGGAAAAGTTATATCTCGCTTTAATATTCATATTTCTGTACGCGCCGATTGCGACGCTGATTGTCATGTCGTTCAACGAGTCCCGCTTCCGGGGGCGGTGGGGCGGATTCAGCCTGAAATGGTACGGGAGCCTTTTCCAGAATGAGACGATCATGAACGCGCTGGGGACGACCTTGATCCTGGCGCTCTTGTCGGCGCTCATCGCCACGGTGTTCGGCACGATGGTCTCCTTTGCCATCAGCCGGATGAAGGCCCTGCCCAAGACGATTCTGATGTCGGTGACCAACATCCCCATGCTCAACGCGGATATCGTCACGGGCATCTCGCTGATGCTTTTATTTATCGCCATACGCTACACGATGGGATTTTCCAGCGTCCTTTTCGCGCACATTACATTTAACCTGCCCTACGTCATCCTCAGCGTGATGCCGAGGCTGCGGCAGCTGAATACGAGCGCCTACGAGGCGGCACTGGATCTGGGCGCCTCGAAGGCATACGCGTTCTGGAAGGTGACGCTGCCCGATATATTGCCGGGGGTATTGACAGGATTCCTTCTTTCCTTTACTATGTCACTAGACGATTTTGTCATTACCCATTTTACAAAGGGAGTCGGCGTGGACACGCTGTCCACCATGATCTATACGGAGCAGAAAAAGGGAATACGGCCGGAGATATACGCGCTGTCCACGATTATGTTCGCGACGGTCTTCGTGCTTTTGCTCCTGTATAATCGGAAAAAGAATCACGCATGATCGGAGGAAGAAAAATTGAAAAAATGGATGAGCCTGTGCCTTGTGACGGCGCTTGTGATGACGCTTACGGCCTGCGGGGACGCCGCGTCCGGGGAGACTGTTGATGGGAAGGATCCCGGAAAGCTGAATATATACAACTGGGGGGAGTATTTTGACCCCGAGGCGCTGGAGATGTTCGAGGAGGAGACGGGAATCGACGTGACCTACGACGAGTACGAGACCAACGAGGCGATGTATCCCATCATCTCCAAGGGGGCGGCGGAGTACGATCTGGTGTGCCCCTCGGATTACATGATCGAGCGCATGATCAAAGAGGATCTGGTGGAGGAGATTGACTGGAGTCATGTTCCGAACCGCGCCAACGTGGACGAGGAGTACTGGGAGTTTGCCAGCGCCTACGATGCGGAAAACAAGTACAGCGTCCCCTACCTGTGGGGAACCGTGGGCATTTTGTATAACAAGTCAATGGTCAGTGAGCCCATTGACAGCTGGTCGGTGCTGTGGGACACGAAGTACCAGGACAATATCCTGATGCAAAAGAGCGTCCGGGACGCCTTCGGAGTGACGCTGAAATATCTGGGATATTCTCTGAACACCATCGAGGAGAGCGAGATCGAGGAGGCCAAGCAGAAGCTCCTCGAGCAGAAGAAATCCGGCGTCGTCCAGGCCTATGTGGTGGACGAGGTGCGGGACAAGATGATCGCGGGCGAGGCGGCCATCGGCGTGATTTACTCGGGCGAGGCGCTGACCTGTCAGAACGAGAACCCGGATCTGGAGTATGTGATTCCCAAGGAGGGGAGCAATCTCTGGATGGATTCGTGGGTTATCGTAAAGGGTGCGAAAAATAAAGAAAATGCAGAGAAATTCTTAGATTTTCTCTGCCGGCCGGAGATTATGGCCATGAATTTTGAATATATCACCTATTCCATCCCCAGCACAGCCGGAAAGGAACTGCTAGACGAGGAGTATCAGAACAGTTCGATCGCTTTTCCGGCGCTGGATTCCCTCACGGACTGCGAGGTCTTCAAGTACCTGGGCCCGGAGGCGGATGAAATTTACAATGAAAAGTGGAAAGAAGTCATGTCCGAGTAGGGCGCGCGTCCGATCAGGCGCTCAGGTCCATGTTCTTTCCCGAGGCTGCCAGATAGTTCTGGCTGGCGCGCTGTCTGTCGTAGGGATTGCCGTTCTCATCGCCGCGGATGGTCTTCATGGTGGTGTGAGTCACGCCGCCGGATACATAGACGCGTCCGCACTCCGGACACACGGAGGTGTGGAGGGCGACGGAGACGGAAACAAGCTCCTTGTTGGGCTTGCTGCCCTCGGCTCTGGCGTTGGCCACATGCTCGAGCTCGTGTCCCATGACGGCGGACGCCGAGCTGCCCGGATCGATGTGGGCCGGAGTCTTAAATGAGACGTTCCCCTCGTTGGAACCGTCCACATACTTCCGGTTCTTGCAGGTCTGACACTCCTTCTTCGGCTCGGCCTGCGGGGATCTCATGGCATCTCTTGCGCCGTCTACGGCGCCCTGTGCCGTCCCGTCGGACTGTCCCGTGACGCGGCCGGTCTGGGTGACGCCCCTCACCGGGGCAGCGGAGTAGGACGGATATATGCCGGTGATGCCGGAGTACCCGGAAACTCCTGAAATAGCGCCAATACGCATGGCTGACGCCCCCTTTCTTAATGTATTGAGTCATCTGTTTAAATATCCGCCGGAACGGAAGAACCAGTCCGGCGGTTTTTTCATGCTTCTATTATACTCTGATTTATGTCCGAATGTCAATTGCTGTCTTGCACGAATTCAATTGAAAAGACAGGCATATGTCTGGTATAATACAGAAAGGACGATCCGTATCTGCAGGGACCGGAACATACTCCGGGAGTATCTGTCGGAGAGGAAAAAGGAGGTGCTTACGATTATGAAATGATTATTCGATCAGGAAGAAGTCATGGAGATGTATGTCAGGGATGAAAGAAATGATGTTGCAAAGATTGCTGCGCGAGAAAGAGATTGGGAAACAGCGGCCAGGATGATTCGTGATGGTGAAATGTCACTTGAAAAAATAGCCTATTATCTTCCGTCCTTATCCATCGACGAGCTGAAGAAGCTGGAGGCGGAGATCATGCAGCCGGTATAAACAGCAGAATCATAGAGAGGAAGCATATTAAATTACGTATCAAGCACATGAATTATCTTGTGAATTGAGGTAAGAACACATGGAATAAGGCATCTTTGTGATGTCCCTTGCATGTAGAAAAAATGATAATATCAAAAAGGCATCTCGCGGGGGATGCCTTTTTTTGATGAAAAAATAAAGCAAAACAGCTAAGGAGGCAAAACCTATGAA
>CANPZR010000155.1 GCA_947589175.1 uncultured Lachnospiraceae bacterium
CTGGACCACACCACCGTCCCGTCGTACACGCTGGTCAGCACCACATTGAGCTGGTAGGTCTGATTCAGCGACAGCGTAATGCTGCTCCGGTCCAGATAGATCCGATCCACCACTTCAAGCGTCGTCGTGTACAAATCTCTAAAATCAGGGTCATCCTTATCCAGCCCCAGCAGCTGCTTGACATAGTCTTCCTGTCCCGTATTGACACTTATTTTCGCCGTCAACGTTGTCTCCGCCGAAGTGTGCAGGATTCCGGTCTTTTCGTCATAGGTCGCGTAATTGGCTATACTGTCGCCGTTAGTCAGGGTCACGGAGACATTGAACGCCCGGAGGAAATCTTCCGTCGTCATGCCGTACGCCTCGGCAAAATTATAGTTGTCGCCGATGCTCAGAATCTCTTTCTTGTCGCCAATGCTGCTCAGAAGAGTCAGATGCACGACCGTCGGCGTATAGGGAGGATCCAGACGGCTCTCGTCAAAATACGCTCCCTTTACATAGAAATAAATATCGTACTCTCCCGCCATACCCGTGACGCGCAGCTCATTGGTCCGGCTGCTGGTAGGCGTGATGGAAATCAGATTCGACTCCTTATCTTCTGAATCCGCGATAATGACGGAGTTTCCCCTGCCGTCATCCTTTTTTACTACCCAGTAGACCTTTCCGCGGATTACTTCCATATTATTGCTGAAATCCGTGTCCGTGTACAGGCACTCGCCGGAGGGCATCACCGCGTTCAGCGTAGTCTGGTAGCTGCCGCTGGCCTGCCTGACCCGAGGAACCACATAGACATTCAACGTGGCCATGTATGTCTCCAGACCGCCCGATGTGTCCACGGTATAGGTCGCCGTCACAGTGGTAAAACCGGATCCCACAGGTGTCAGGGAACCTGTGTTCCTCTCTACCTTTACTACTTCCGTGTTGTTGCTGAGCCACTGAGTCTTGTTCGGGTCGCCAAAGTTCGGGTTCAGCTGTATGGCGTCCTGATGATCGGAATAGATCACCAGGGACTTGGTGGTGTCGCCCGCGTTGACATACTTGTAGATGTCATCATTCCGGGAGGTGTCAATGCCGAACATAACGGAGACGTTACAGGTGGCGATGGCCAGCTGAGCCCCCGTATCCACCTGGGTCACCGCGACGGTGACCGTAACGGTTCCGGGAGACTTCGCCGTAATCATGGCAACGGTATTGTTCGAGCTCTCGATTCCTTCGATGGTCGCGATCTCCGTCGCTGCCTCCTGGCTGTCATTCGCAAAAATATTCCACTCGACTATGTACTTGTCCGGGTCGTTGTACAGCGTGCCCGATGTGTCCATGCGCAGCTGCATCACGCCGTCTGTCATGGCAATCGTCGTATTTTCAACATGATTGCCGCTCGGATCTATGATGTAAATCTCGTCCCCGGCCGCCGCCTGGCTGTGATCCTGCCACAGAGCGGCAAAGCCCGCCGCCAGGACAATCGCGAATGTCGCGATGAGAATATATGCCGTCTTCCTCTGTCGGATCCCACAAAAATGCTTCATCTCTACCTCACCTTTCTTAAACGCCGCGCGCCGCGGCAGACTGTCTCAAATTATGTTTCCATTATAAAGAATTTTTTTGTCAAATGAATGGTAAATTTTCATCTGCTCAAAATTCCTGTTCCGCCTTTTCTTTCCGGTTCCGGAACACCAGAAACTTACTGATAAAATAATTCCCGACGATCACCAGCACCTGGGTCGCCAGCTTGGCCGCCATCTTGGGGTATCCCATCACGTTGTAGATGAGAAAGACCCCGCCCACCTCAATGGCCATGGTGGACATGCGCCCTCCCACAAAGCGGCAGAATTCAAAAAAAGTCTCCCGCGCTCCCACCGTCTTCGAGGAGAACACGAACATCTTGTTGGCCACATAGGCGAACAGGATGGCCAGGACGATGGACGTCACATTGCCTAACGTCACATCGATCCCGAACACGTCGCAGAACAGGTAAAACGCCGCCATATTCACAAAGGTCGTACAGCCCCCCACCGCCAGATACCGCAGCGTCTCATTGTAATAGAGGCGGCGGATCATTTGAAATATCTTTTTCACGCATCTTCACATCCTACTATCTTTCTAGTTTACCGTATATGCCCCTTCAAGTCAAGGCATTTCAAGTTCTGGAAAAGGCTTTTCAAGTCATTCTTGCACGCCCTCATACTTCGTGGTATAATTCTGTTTTGTACGATTTTTGAGAAGAATAGTCTGATAGAAACGAGGAAGAAAATGCCATGAAAACAAAACGCGAAAACATACGGAATATTGCGATCATTGCCCATGTAGACCACGGAAAGACCACGCTGGTAGACGAACTGCTCAAACAGAGCGGCGTCTTCCGCGCCGGGCAGGAGGTGCAGGAGCGGGTCATGGACTCGAACGACTTAGAGCGGGAGCGCGGAATCACCATTCTCTCTAAAAATACAGCCATCACATATAATGATATCAAGATCAACATCATCGACACGCCGGGACACGCGGATTTCGGCGGCGAGGTGGAGCGCGTGCTGAAAATGGTAAACGGCGTCGTCCTGGTAGTGGACGCCTTCGAGGGCGCCATGCCGCAGACCAAGTTTGTTCTGAAAAAGGCGCTGGAGCTCTCCCTTCCGGTCGTCGTCTGCATCAACAAGATCGACCGCCCGGAGGCGCGTCCGGCCGAGGTGGTAGACGAGATATTGGAGCTCTTTATCGACCTAGAGGCGGACGAGGAGCAGCTTGACTGCCCGTTCATCTTTGCCTCCGCCAAGGAGGGCACCGCCAGCACGGATCCGGACACGGCGGGCACAGATATGAAACCGCTCTTTGACGCCATCATCGACTACATTCCTGCGCCGGAGGGAGATCCGGAGGCAGACACCCAGGTCCTCATCAGCACCATCGACTACAACGAATACGTCGGGCGCATCGGCATCGGAAAGGTGGACAACGGCAGCATCCGCGTAGGACAGGAGGCCGTCATCGTGAACCACCACGACCCGGACAAAAACGAGCGCGTGAAAATCTCCAAGCTCTACGAATTTGAGGGGCTGGACCGCAAGGAGGTAGAGGAGGCGGGCATCGGCTCCATCGTCGCCATCTCCGGCATCGCGGACATCCACATCGGCGACACGCTGTGCAGCCCGGAGAATCCGCAGGCGATTCCGTTCCAGAAGATTTCCGAGCCCACTATTGCCATGCACTTTCTGGTCAACGACAGCCCGCTGGCGGGACAGGAGGGCAAATATGTCACCTCCCGCCATCTGAGGGACCGGTTGTACCGGATGCTCAACACCGACGTGTCCCTCCGGGTAGAGGACACCGACACCACCGAGGCCTACAAGGTCTCCGGCCGCGGCGAGCTGCACCTGTCCGTCCTCATCGAGAACATGCGGCGCGAGGGCTATGAATTTGCCGTGAGCAAGGCGGAGGTCTTATATAAGGAGGACGAAAACGGGAAAAAGCTGGAGCCGATGGAGCGGGCGCTCGTGGATGTGCCGGACGAGTTCACCGGCAGCGTCATCGACCGGCTAAGCCAGCGAAAGGGCGAGCTGCAGGGCATGTCCCCCTTAAACGCCGGCACCACGAGACTGGAATTTCTCATTCCCTCCCGGGGGCTTATCGGATACCGGGGCGAGTTTATGACCGACACCAAGGGCAACGGCGTCATCAACACCGAATTTGCCGGATACGGCCCCTTCAAGGGCGAAATCCCCTACCGCAAGCAGGGCTCGCTCATCGCCTATGAGGCCGGGGAGGCCATCACCTACGGGCTCTACAACGCCCAGGAGCGCGGCACTCTTTTCGTGGGGCCGGGAGAAAAGGTGTACGGCGGCATGATCGTGGGCGAGCACGCCAAATCCGACGACATCGAGGTCAATGTGTGCAAGAAAAAGAATCTGACCAACACCCGCTCCTCCGGGGCGGACGAGGCGCTGCGCCTGACGCCGAAACGGGAGCTCAGCTTAGAGCAGGCGCTCGACTACATCGACACCGACGAGCTGTTAGAGGTCACGCCGGAAAACCTGCGTCTCCGCAAGAAAATCCTGGACGGCACCGAGCGCTATCGCGCTAAGAGAAACACCGCCAACGCGGAAAAGTCCCAGGCATGACCATTTGAAAATCTTGGAGGAAGCCATGAAATTTCAGCCGATTTCTCCCTTTGTGCAGGAGTTATTTGAAACCTATGAGTCCCTTCGCCCCATCTACATGAGCGAAGGGCATTTTCTGAACCAGTTTTTGTGGGAAAACTACTATAAGACGCGGTTTGCCACAGACGATACAGCCCTCTATCTGCTGATCCAGAGACAGGGCTTTTCCGCCTTTTTCGCCCCTCTCTGCAGGGAGGAGGATCTGCCGGAGGCATTTTCCCGGATGGAGCGATATTTTCACGACGTCCTGCAAAAGCCCCTGTGCGTGTTTCTGGCGGACAAGCGAATGGTCGAGATTCTGACGGAGGCCGGGCGCCTTGGCTCCTACTCCATCGCGGAGGAGCGGGACTGCTACGACTATGTGTACGAGGCGGAAAAGCTCCGGACACTGAGCGGAAAATTGATGCACAAGAAAAAGAATCTGGTGAACAAGTTCCTGCGCGAGTACGAGGGCCATTTTGAATACGAGACGCTGGGCCGTGACAACATCGGGGAAATCGAGGCGTTTCACCAGAAATGGCTCGACGAGCGGCGCATTTACGACAAGTACAACTGCATCGACGACGAGGAGGAGGGCATCTACCGCCTCTTTGGAAACTGCGCCTTTATCCGGTGCCGGATGGGCGGCGTGCGCATCGACGGCGAACTGAAGGCGTACACCATCGGCTCTTACAGCCCGGACACCCGCTGCGCCTTTATACATATCGAAAAAGCCGACGTGGAGTACGCCGGTCTCTACAACTATATCAATCAGCAGTTTATTTTACACGAGTTCCCGGACGCCCTTTTCGTGAACCGGGAGGACGATCTGGGACAGGACAATCTCCGTCAGGCCAAGCTCTCCTACCACCCGCTCCGCCTGGAGGAGAAATTTACCCTGAGAGAAAAATTTCCCTTTCAAGAGAACTAAATTAAAATTATAGATCAATCACCCATTCAAAGAGGCCTGCTCTCACAGGCCTCCGCTCTACAACTTCTCTGTCCCGCCGAATCCTTCCAGACCCGTCTTGAGTATCTGGTGATATTTTTCGTCTATTTTTTTCCGGTCGCGAATCACATCCTCCTTGCGAATCTGATAGGTGGGCACGAGATCCGCGATCAGCTCTTTCATATTCTCCGTCTCCGAATACGCCTCGTCGTAGAGGCTGTTCAGGCGCTCCAGAAACATATCGCCGTCAAATTCCAGGGGCCTTCCGATGTGGATCAGAGCGTTTTCCGTCTCCTTTAAGCCCTCCTCGTCCATCAGCATCTCCTCATACAGCTTTTCGCCCGGCCGGAGCCCGGTGTACTCGATCTTGATATCCTTGTCCGGGACATAGCCGGAAAGGCGAATCAGATTCCTCGCCAGATCGTCGATCTTCACCGGATCGCCCATATCCAACACGAAAATCTCTCCCCCCTTTGCCAGCGCCCCCGCCTGGATCACCAGGGAAACCGCCTCCGGGATGGTCATAAAGTACCGGATAATCCGCTTGTCCGTCACGGTCACCGGACCGCCCGCCTCGATCTGCTTTTTGAACAGGGGAATCACGCTGCCGTTGCTCCCCAGCACGTTGCCAAAGCGCACCGCCACAAAATCCGTGGACGAGCGGCTATTCAGCTCCTGTATGATCATCTCGCAGACCCGCTTGGAAGCCCCCATGATATTGGTGGGATTCACCGCCTTGTCCGTGGAAATCAGCACAAATTTCTCCGCGCCATACTTGTCCGCCGCCAGCGCCGTCTTGTAGGTGCCGAACACGTTGTTCTTAATGGCCTCGTTAGGGCTGTCCTCCATGAGCGGCACATGCTTGTGCGCCGCCGCGTGATAGACGATGTCCGGCCGGTAATCCGCGAAAATCTTGTCCACCCGGCTGGTATTTCGCACCGACCCGATCAGCACCTCCAGGTGCAAAGAGGGATATCGGCGCACTAACTCCTGCTGGATGTCATAGGCGTTATTTTCATAAATATCAAAAATAATCAGCATCTTCGGGTGGTTGGCGGCGATCTGACGGCACAGCTCGCTTCCGATCGAGCCGCCCCCGCCGGTCACCAGAACTACTTT
>CANPZR010000156.1 GCA_947589175.1 uncultured Lachnospiraceae bacterium
TATGTAATCTCCCAGACAAAGGATGAGAGAATATTCAGCAGGCAGAAAAATAATAGCATCCCGGTAAAAAAACTCAGATTCCTTTTTACATAAAAGAGCCAGAAAGGGAATCCTCGCCGGCAGGCGATCCGGGGACAGACGCCGGATTTATACGCCAGCGGGGGAAGCCTTCTGTAGTCCTTTGCCCCCACAGAAAAAAAGACGCGCTCCCCGCCCTGAATCGACCACAGCCGGATCCCGTGATGCCTGCACATATTCATGAATCTCTCCCAGGCCCCGTCCGATACCTGGCAGACCACATATCCTCTGAACCACTTCAGCTCGATCTCCTCCTCTACATCGGAATATACTGCACCATCTGGATGTTTCCCCGTATCTTGCAGTCCTCTCTTGTAAAGCGGTCGATTTCCAGCTTTTCCCCCTCGATCAGAAGCTTCACATGCTTTCCCTGCAGCTTGATCAGCGTGTTGGAATATTCGATAATCGATTTGTAATTTTCCACCAGAGCGCTGTGGTTTCCATACATATTGACAATGGTAGCCCCCTCCGCCACGTCCGGCGGGATGTTGAGTCTCTCTGCCAGCTTTCCCATCACAGTCCCCCAAAGCGCTTTTTATTATTATATGATGCCCGGGCCAAAAGGTCATGATTTTTCGCGCAAAAATGCCACGCCCGGCCGCAGCATCTGCACTTAGGAGCCTAATCACGTTCCCATCCCGCGGCCATTCCACGAAAAAAGCCTGCTTCCATATACTATATGAAAACAAGCTTCTTCCTATGTGCCATTATTTGTATTTTCTTTTACGAGCAGCTTCAGACTTCTTCTTGCGTCTAACGCTTGGTTTTTCATAATGCTCTCTCTTGCGAATCTCCTGCTGAATCCCCGCCTTTGCGCAATTTCTCTTGAAACGGCGCAGTGCGCTATCCAGTGATTCGTTCTCTTTGACTGTTACACTAGACATTGTATCACACCTTACCTCCCTCCAGTTGTAAATTGTGCTTCAATACAACTGATCGGGTATTTTTGCACTAAAGTAAATTATACCATATTTTTTCCATACGTCAACAGTTTTTTTGAAACCGTGAAAACAACCTGAAAACAACCGTGGAAACAACTGTAAAAATCGGGAAATCTGTTTTGACAAAAGTCAAACCTCATATCAAATCTTCCTCAGCCTCATCCAGCTTTTTTCGCAGCGTATCTTCCAGAATGGAAAATGCAGGAATAAAGCTGTCGCGAATCATCAGAATCATCTCGTCGATTTCATCCTCATCGTAAATATGAACTGATGTATTGCGCTTTTTCAGCACATTCAGACAGTTTGTAAAATTATCCAATTTTTTCATAAATCATCACACTGTCTCATTTAATTTCATTTTCCATTATAAAATGTTGACATGTCAACACTTTTACAATATAATTAGTTTAGAAAGAAGCGCTGCGACAAGCGGTTGGCTTTAATCACAACAAGTTTAATATTTACTCAAACTGCCGTCACTTAGCCGAGTGGCGGTAGTTGCTTTTTACGATAATTGTAACTACACCAGCAGGCACACCAGCGCGGCCGCCACCGCCCCGATTGCCACCACCACGAGCCCCAGATCAAAGAACGCGAGGACCAGCGCGGCCAACGTCCCCACTACGGACGCCCGCTCGTCTCCCGTCGCGTAAAAAATCGACGGAAACGTCAGCGCCGCCAGCACCGCGTAGGGCACATAATACAAAAACGATTTTACAAACCGGGACCGGACCTTCCGCTGAAACAGCGTGATGGGCAGCACGCGGATCAGATAGGTAATTCCCGCCATCAGCCCGATACAGATTAGCATTCTATATATATCCATCTTTATCCTCTTTCCAAAGCGAATCAAATTCTATCCGCTTTAGCGACTATCTCACTATCTTTATTTCTTCTGAATTATTTTTCCTGGGCCGCTTCTTCCGGCGACTCCTCCACTGGGAACACAAGCGCCGCCACCGCCGCCGCAATCACCGTCGCTATAATCACCTGAAATCCGGAAGAAATCCAGTGAAAGGCCGGCACATAGTACATTGCGCCAGACAGCGCCACCGACAGCCCGATAACAAACAGGACCGGGCGGCTCTTTTTCGCCGGGGGCAGGATAATAGCGATAAACATCGCGTACAGCCCTAACTCCATCGCGCGCGCCAGCGGATCCGGCATAAGCCCGGATGCCGCCGCTCCCAAAAAAGTGCCGAGCGTCCACCCGAAAATCGGTGTGGCAATCAGTCCATACATATACGGCGATCCGATGCTGCCAGGCTCCGCGGACGCGACCGCGAACACCTCGTCGGTGATTCCAAATCCGAATAAAAGGCGGCTGCGGATTCCCGTGCCCTCCCGCATTTTCTGGGAGAGGGACAAAGACATCAGCATATAGCGCAGATTGATGATAAAGGTCGCGGCGGCCACCTCCAGATACGTCCCGCCGCCGAGAATCAGGTTGGTTCCCGCGAACTGCCCCGCCGACGTCAGATTGGTCAGGGACATGACCACCGCCGCCCACACCGGCATCCCGCCATTCGCCGCCTTGACGCCAAAGGTAAAGGACACCGAAAGGTAGCCGAGGGCGATGGGGATTCCCTTTTTTATTCCTTTTGTAAATTCAGTCATCATTTCTCCATTCCACGGCGTTTCACGCTAATTTCCTCTCAACACGGCAATTCCATTTCAATCTGAAATTTCCCGTCCCGCACTCTGGCTGTCGCCACGGCTCCATTAACAAGCGGCATCATGGGCGCCAGATGTCCGATATCCAAGTCCATCACGATCGGCACGCCAAGCTCGCCCAATATCCCCGTGACCGCCGCGTACTGGTCAAGTCCCATCATCGGCTCGTCGAAGTGCATCGGTCGCCCCACCAGAACGCCCTTCACATGCCGGAACCACCCTGCCTCCTTTAAATTCCACAGGCTGCGGCGCATGTCCATCACATTGAGGTCGCAGCACTCCAAAAACCAGAGGATTCCGTCCTCCTTATATTTCTCGCAAAAATCCGCCACCCGGTCAAAGCGGGTTCCCACCAGATTGGACAAACAGTCCAGACAGCCGCCCAAAAGCCGCCCTCTGACCGCCACATTCCCGCTCTCCGGGTATTGGCGCAGCGCAAAGGGCTCCGTGACATGGTAGGGCTCAAGCGGGTGCTCCTCATCCTTTAGGGACTCTCTCTCCCATTTCGGATAATTGCTCATCGTCCGCTTTTTTCCCCGCAGCAGATCAAAGGCGTCCTCAATGGCGGGGTGCCAGGGCTCCATGCCAAAGGCCGCCGCGCAGGGCCCGTAAATTGACGCCGTATTTGCCAGCGTCGTCAGGAGAAAGCCGAAATTCGTGTTGTCCGAGTACCCCATGAACCACTTGGGCGCAGCCATCGCCAAGGCGCCAAAATCCAGATGGCTGACGACCTCGCACATCAGCTCGCCGCCCCCGCAGGAAATCAGGCACCGGGACTTGTCGTCCGCGTACATGCGCATCAGCTCGTCCGCGCATTTTTCCGGCGTATTGCTGATGCCGATTCCCTCGTCCGCAAAACAGTTGGGTCCTAAAACCGTGTCATAGCCCAGAGAATGAAATTTTTCTATACTATGTAAAAACGCGCTGTGATAAGGTTCTATCGCGCATCCAAAGGACGGCGCCGCAAATCCGATGCCATCCCCCGGACGGATAAATTCAGGAAATCTCATAATCCGCCTCCTCTAAACTTTCTTAATTTATAGGATTTCAAGAGCACAACGTGCAAAAAATCCATACCATGGCAAGATCAAATTATCTCTTGCCCCAACATCATAGCGTCACGCAAACGCACATTTCCATTACTTATGATAGGGCTCGCCCCTCTGGATCCGGCTCGCCCGGTAAAGCTGTTCCAGCAGAATCACCCGCATCAGCTGATGGGGAAATGTCATCTTGGAAAAGCAGATACTCTCGTCGGCCCGGTCCAGAACGTCGCGGTGAAGCCCCAGAGAGCCGCCGATGACAACCGCGATATGGCTGTTCCCCCGCAGCATCCGCTCCTCCAGGTGCTCGGAAAACGCCACCGAGTCGTACTCGCGCCCCCGCAGATCTAGCGCCGCCACATACATCTTGTCCGATATCTTTTTCAAGAGCCGCTCGCCCTCAATTCGGCGAATCTGCTCCTCCTCCGCCTCCGAGGCGCCCTCCGGCGTCTTTTCGTCCGGCACTTCCACGATCTCCACCCGCGCGTACCGGGACATCCTCTTTATGTACTCCTTCACCGCGTCGGTAAAATACTTCTCTTTGATCTTGCCCACGCACAAAATCGTAAACTGTACCATCGCCGCTCCCGCCTTTTGATTCATTCTGCACTAAGTATACTCTGAAATCCCCATTTTTGGCAAGTCATTTGATGTTTACATTTTGTTTACAATTTTGTCTTTTTTCTGCCACAAAAAAACGGTATCTTAATACTCGGAAAGTATAAACTTTCTACTCCCACCCTATTATACGCTTTGACATCGAAAGATGTCAGGAAAAACACCTCTTTCCCGGAGGTGTTTTTCTTTCTCCAAATTTTTGTCTAAATTTTTATTTTTCTTTCTCTGCGATTTCTCCTGAACCTGTCTCTTAGGCAGCCCCCGCATACATTCTCTTATGTATTCAGCGCCAGGCTCACCTGCAGGGCCGTGTTGATCTGCCCCATCATGGGCTCATCCAGATGACACACTTTTTCCCGCAGCCTCGCCTTGTCGATTGTCCTCACCTGCTCCAGCAGCACCACCGAATCCTTTACGATGCCGAACCGTTCCGCCTTCAGCGCAATATGCGTGGGAAGCTTCGCCTTGTTCATCCGGGATGTGATGGCCGCCACGATCACAGTAGGACTGTAACGGTTTCCCATGTCATTCTGTATAATAAGTACCGGACGCACCCCGCCCTGTTCGGACCCCACGACCGGCCTGAGATCGGCATAAAAAATATCGCCTCGCTTGACTAACATAAGCACACACTCCTTTACCCCAAATTTCATGCTACACTTATTATTACCAATATACGAGACAATATTCTTAATGATATTATGATGTTAGGTTATTTATTCTTTCTTTCGTAATTCCGATGCACCCGTTCCGAGATGCTGCACACAAATTCATAATTAAAGGAGTGGGACAGCCCCGCGATCTCCTCCACGGTAATCTCCTCGTCCCCGTCCCTTCCGATAATCGTCGCCGTATCCCCGATGGCCGTCTCCGGGATTTCTGTCACGTCCACCATGAACTGATCCATGCAGACCCTTCCCAAAATGGCCGCCGATTTTCCGTGCAAAAGCACCCGTCCCTTGCCGGACAGATCCCGTTTCATGCCGTCCGCGTAGCCCACCGGTATAGTAGCGATCCGCATGGGACGATCCGCCACAAAAGTCCCCCCGTAGCTCACCGTCGTCCCCGGTTCCACCTCTTTTACATAAGAAACTTTTGCCCGCCAGGAGAGCGCGGGGCGCAGGGCCAGAGCCTCCTTATTGACCTCCTCCGACGGATACAGGCCATAGGTGGTAATGCCGGAGCGCACCATGTCCAGATGCGCCTCCGGAAATCCCATGATGGCCGCGCTGTTGGCCGCGTGGCGGATGGGAATGTGGACGCCCTCTTTTTCCAGCTCCTCCACAAAGGAGAGAAATTTCCGAAGGGGCTCTCTGGCCGGATCGATGGACGCCTCGTCCGCCCGGGCAAAATGGGTAAATATGCCCTCCAGCTTCAGGCCGGGCATCCCGGCGATCCTTTTCACCGCCTCCACGCTCTCCCCATTCGGAAAAAAGCCGATGCGCCCCATGCCCGTGTCCAGCTTGATGTGGATTCTGGCCGTCTTTCCCATTTTTACCGCCGCGCGGTTGAGCCGGTCCGCCATCTCATAATTATAAATGGTCTGGGAAATGTCCTGCTTAAGGAGCTCCGGAAACCAGGAATCGGGCGTGTACCCCAGAATCAGGATCATCTTGTCGATGCCGCACTGCCTCAGTTCCAGCGCCTCCTCCATCATGGCCACTCCGTAGCCGTCCACCAGATCGTACAGGCACTTTGACACCGAGCAGGCTCCGTGCCCGTAGGCATTGGCCTTCACCACGGCCATCAGCTTTGTGCCCTCCGCTAAAAGTTTCCTCTCATTTATAATATTGCTTCGGATCGCATCTAAATCGATCTGAACATACGTCCTGTC
>CANPZR010000157.1 GCA_947589175.1 uncultured Lachnospiraceae bacterium
GGGCCCTGTCAATGTCCGCCTGGTCGTGCTGGACCCGGACTCCCACGGCAAAGGCCTTGGGCGTCATGGCGACCCCCGCCCCGTGCAGCATGGAAAACGTGTCCCTGGCGCTGTGCCCGATCGCCAGCACCAGTCTGTCACAGGGCAAAATCCGCTCGGCCCCATCGTTCCCGGAGATCACGCGTACGCCGCGGAGCGCCCCGTCCTCCGTTTCAATGCCGCTCAGCCTTGTGTGAAACATAAAGGTACAGCCTAAGCGAATCATCTCTTTTCTCATATTCCGGATCACCTGAAACAGCACGTCCGTGCCCAGGTGGGGACGGCTGTCATAGAGGATTTCCTCCGGCGCGCCGAACCAGACGAAGCTGTTCAGTACAAACTGCTTTTTGCCGGTCTTATCCTTCACCCCGGTATTCAGTTTTCCGTCGGAAAATGTACCGGCGCCTCCCTCCCCGAACGACACGTTGGACTCCGGATTGAGAATCCCCTCCTCCCAGAATTTCTTTACGTCCTCCGCGCGCTCCTCCACCGGCGCCCCGCGCTCCAGAAGAACGGGGCGGCACCCGCACAGGCAGAGATAGTAGGCGCAGAACAGGCCCGCCGGGCCCGCCCCCGCTATATAGATCTTTTCGTCGGATGAGAGTTCCGAGACCCGATTAAGGACGCCTGGCTCCGGATCCACAAGAGACAGATTCCGGTTTTTTTTATTTCTCCGCCAGATTCTCTCCTCCTCCAGGGCCGAAAATCGAACGGTATAGCTCATCATCAGCTCCGGCTTCTGCCTGGCGTCCAGGCTCCTTTTCACAATGGTAAAATCCTGCATCTCCGATTCTCTTATATGTAATTCATGAGCTATTTTCTTTTTCACATGCGCTAAGTCCCGGTTTTCCCAGGGCACTTTGCACTCCGAATACTGCAGCATATTCCCCGCTGCCTCCCTTCCATCGCTGACCGTCCTCACCCGCCCCGCTTAGCGCGGTCGGCGCAGACCTCACCCATTCAGTCCATTACGGATTGTCCGGGCTCTCTCCCGTATTCATACTCCACGACATCTATCTCCTGCGTTCAGCTCATCACGGATTGTCCAGGCTCTCTCCCCGCAGCCGGGCGGCAATCGCCTCCGCCGCCGCCATCGCTCCCGCCCACGCAAAATGCAGGTTATACCCGCCGCACTTGCCGTCAATGTCCAGTAATTCTCCGGTGATAAATACCCCCGGCGCCACCAGCGACTCCATGGTTTCCGGGTTCACCTGCTCCACATCGACCCCGCCCGCCGTGACCTGGGCTCTTGTGAAGTCATATGTCTGTTCCACCGGAAAGCGGAACGCCTTGCACAGCCCCGCCGGATCCTTGCCCTTCTGTAAAATGGGAACCCATTTTTTCGGCACGATTCCGGCAAGTCCCGCCCGCGCGGTCCACTGCCGCAGGCTCTCGATCTCCATCGGGGGCACAAAATCAATCTCCCCCTCCACCGAGCAGCCCCGGCTCAGCGCCTTAGCCGCCACCCGGCTCAGTTGAAAGACCGGAATGCCGGACACGCCCTCCTTCGTGACCTGAATCTCGCCGGTCTCGCCCCGGCACATCTCCCCGTCGATCACCAGCGAAAAGCGCCCCTGAATCCGGGTTCCCGCCACCTGCTTCCACGGAACTCCCCCGCAGATCAGGCCCGTGAGGCCGGGGGCCGGCGTCTGAATCCTATGTCCCAGGCTCCGGGCCAGCTTGTAGCCGTTCCCGTCTCCGGTACCGGCCTTTCCCCCCGTGGCGAGGACCACATACCGACAGGCGATATCCCCCTGATTCGTCTTTATCCGAAAATGATTTTCCTCGCCCGACACAGAGCGCGCCTGACACCCTGTCGCCACATTTTCCCCGCAATAACGCCAAAGAGCGTCCACCACCGCAGATGCCTGATTGTTATAAGGATACACATATCCCTCTCTCTCCCGATGATAAACGCCTATTTTTTCAAATATCTCTATGACCTGCTCCGGCGCGCAGTCCTCCAGCACGGCGGCGAGCCACTCCCGATTACCGTAATAGCAGGATAAATCCATCCTCCGGTTGGTAAAATTGCATCTTCCGTTCCCGGTGGCGAGGAGCTTCCTGCCCGCCGATTCATTTTTCTCCAGAACCGTCACCGAAACGCCCCTCTCGGAGAGCATCCCGCCGCACAGGAGCCCTGACGCTCCCCCTCCCACCACGACCACGTCACTGTACTGCCTCATACATTCCTCATTTCCGGAGCGCTTACGCGACGGGGCGATGCTCCCTATGCGAACCGCGTTCGCTTTATTATTCTGTGAACGCTCCAAAAAACTGAAAGTTCTTTTCACAAATAATCAATGTGAACCTTGTTCACATTGTGAACAAGGTTCGTATTGTGAACTATATTCACAATATCTGATAGTTACCATACCACTAACTGGAAAAGTTTTCAAGAATGGAATACAAGTCTTTTTCATTTTCTGCCACAAATCCCTTTTTCAGCTTTTTCACCTCGTCGGCGGGAAGATGCTCCGTGGAGATGCCCGTCCGCTCCCGGAGGACTTTGTGGTTCTTGTCGTAAATCACCACTTCCCCCTTTTCTACCGTGATGAAAAAGCCGTCCGCCTCCACACCTCCCTTGTTCTTGCCCGCAAACGCGGCGGTCAGATCCGGCTCCCCCGTCTCCGAGGGCGGCGCGCTCTCCTGCTCATCCGCCGACGCGAGCTGCTCTCCGCCCTCGTCCGCCTGGGCGTCCGGCCGCCGGTCCGCTTCCATGTCCTCCGCGTACCGATAGCTGCCGTAGCACATTCCCGCCAGCGCAAAAGCCGCCGCGAAAAAAATACTGGCCATAATATATCTGCGTCTCATAAATTTCCCGCCTCCTCCGGTTCTTCCTACCGTTAGTCTGGACAAAAAATTCGGGAAATATACAGGCCGCCATACTCATGGCGCTTTGTTTTTTTCTTTTGAGCCGCAACGGCTTTTTCGTATTCCTAGTCTTCCTCCATCTGGTCGTAGTCGTCATCATCCAGTTCCTCATCCGTAACCACGGGCAGATCGTCCGTGACCTCGTCTCCCTCCCAAATACAATCATCTTCGTCTACCTCTTCATCCTCATTGTCAGGCCACACTGTCAACTGATATAATGATTCATTTTCAATAACCGCGTCCTCTCCGGATATTAATTCAGCAACAAATTTGAAACTAATGGTCTGTCCCGGCTCAATATCCCGATTGTAACCCGCATTTTCTATGAAATAATGCCTGCCGATCGGTGTTGTATATTCTTCATCATTATCATCATAATTATAGCCTGCATCCGACACCTTCGCATCCCATATGTCAGTGATGTCAATATTGGCGTCCATTATAATGTTCCAGCCCTCTATGTAATTATCCGACTTGTTCACAATCTCAATCTGCCCCTCGACCTTATTATCATACTTTGCCAGTTGCCTGTAACGGATCCTGAAGCCGTCCGTCACCTCATATTCCAGCTTCTGTATGTCCAGATTACGGGGCTCCTTCGGCATCTTATTAGCATAGCTTGCCGTAAATCCAAAAGAGACGCTCTCGCCCATTTTTATCTCCTTATTCCAGCCGACATTTTTTATCACATACACGTTTTTATCATGGAACATGATTCTCGCGTTCCATATGTCTTCAATCTCACCCTTATACACAAACGCAACTTCCCAGTCCTTCATGTCATGATCCGATGTGTTTTTCAATGATAACTCCGCATTGCAATGATGATCCCACTTACTCTGGATCTTGAATGTATGCTCAAAAGAAAAATCCACGGACTCCTCCTCATCCACCCATTCATCCTCCCATTCATCTTCCGATTCATCCTCCGGTTCGTACTTCAGCTCGTCCGCCGGTTCGCTGGCCGCATCTGAAATTATATCCCTGCTTGGCGCGCTGACAGAGCTGCCCTCTGACATATTGGTCATAAATATGCATGCTGCCAATACAATTATTAAAAATACCTTGTTTTTTCGCTTCATAGTTCCCTCTCTTTCTGCCATAACGATGGCCTCTGGCAATCTGAGCAAACAAGTTCGCTCATTCTCCTCTTTCTTGTTTTTTTAGACATTTTTCATAATTATTATACATTTGGTTCCCGGATTATGCAATAAGAATTTTCTTCTTGGAGTTACAAACTGATTTAATATTGTAAGACAGGTTGATATTTGCACGGTGTCATTCCATGCCGGCAATGTATATCCTTCCCGCCTGTAATGAATGATTTCTCCTTGAAGAAGATATGCCTCACAAATATTTATTATATTTTCTTTTAACATATTTGATAAATGAACCGAAAGTCTTATTGCTTTCATTACTGGGTTATCAGTATTTTTTATGTCTTGCAAAATCTTATTACCGTATTCTGTCGGATAGCAGCCTGATGATATTCCATTGATACCCATTTTCAGTCCTCCATATCTACCATAATTTTAGGATACCTCATTCTTTCTAAAATAAATTGCCTACAATTTATTTTTGCTGTGCCTGGCGGTTTCTGAAAATAAAAAGGTAGCCGATTGTCTGTTAAGATAATCGCTACCCAAAGGTAAACAATATTCAATTTTTATATTTTATTTCTTTTTTCGATTTTCCCCGACAAATCGGAATCTAGCATATTACTGACTCTCAAGCAAATGGCAGCAAATCTTTTGCTTTAACTTTAATCAGGTTTCCATTTTCATCGTTCACAATCACTTTTATATCAGGACAGTATTCATATAGCATCTGCCTACAATTTCCGCAAGGTGGTATGACATAATTTAAGTGTCTATCGTGAGCTGCAACAATTGTATCAAAATCTCTTTCACCCGCCGATATAGCAGTCCCTATTGTTATATACTCTGCGCAAGAGCCGTGAATTCCGTCACAGTTTACACCTTTATAGATGTTGCCATTCTTGCACAGAACGACACACCCAACCGTATGATTGTATATACCATCGTCGAAATTCTCTTTTAATACTCTTAAAGCAATTTCTATCAGCCTCTTATCACAATCGCTCAATTCATATCGTTCCATAATAACCCCTCTGCATATTCCGATTTGTTTAATTGTTCAGTATTGATATTTTACCACAACCGCACACACAATTCCATTAAATTTTGCTTAATCTTCCCTTATCAAAAAACAGCCGAAAAAAATCAGCCAAATAAATAATGCGTGGCATAATTAAATTCCCCTCTCCGCCACGGCGGCATTATCTTATATTATATTGTATAAAGCCCATAATGTTAAACTAATCCATCCCGCGTCCGATCACCTTACATTTTACTAAGCCATACGATATAAAGGCTTCTCTCGGAATCCGGTATATCAAGAACATCCATCGCCGGATCCTCCGTGAGATTCAGTTTTTTCATCATAGCGACAATGCTCTCCAGTCGGGATTTTTGAGCAGTTTCTTGAACCCTCTTTTCAATTACATCCTGCATGAGTTCTTCCCAGAATACTTCATTCTCTGCTCCTTTACATAAAAATAGAGCGCACAGACTGGTTTCTATACGCCCTGACGCTGTGCTATTATTTTGTAGCTATATGTGGTGATGCTTAGTTAGACAATCGGTGTTTGTTTTGGTAAATGCTATTTCAGCCGTTCCGCCACTTTTTGCTGTAATGCCTTACGCTGAGGATATAGCACATAATTGACGAGATATTGGTCATCGTCCAGCAGATGGCTATCCCACACATCCTCATCGTTCCAAGAACCCATGTAGACCACATGTCTATTTTTTATCAAGCAGTGCAAACCCTCATCCTCCTGCCAGTCGCATCCGCCGCTTAAGTTCAGTACAGGGATTTCTGGATTATTGGGGAGTTTGATGTCCAAGACTGAAAAATCCATATAGCGAAGAATCGCCAGCGGTTCCTGGATATGTTGTATATCTTCTTCCAGCAGTTCTCCCTTACTTGTAGATTCCAGCTCATCCTGGAGGTAGTAAAAAGCGTATTGGCAAATTTCCTTAACCAGAGTTTCATCTACTTCCGCCAGCCATTGAATGGACTGAGCAGTGTACTCCGCCGTAACACCTTCTTCGCAAACCACCTCAATCTGTTTGTGAAAGTAAGGAAATTCTGCATAGCCAGTCATCCTACCAAACTCATCTGTCCCGGCATTGATTAAAATATCCTCAAAGCGTAGTTCTGACATTTGTAATTTCCTCCTTTGGAA
>CANPZR010000158.1 GCA_947589175.1 uncultured Lachnospiraceae bacterium
ACACCATTCTGATAAAGCAACAGGTCTATTTCCTTCTGGTCTTTATCCCTATAATAGAAAATAGGCGGCTCTTTTCCTGCGTTCAGGTAACTCTTATAAATCTCTGAAAAAACATAGCTCTCAAAAAACGCCCCAGACATGGCGCCTCTTTCCAGTGCTTCAGGATTGCCCCATTTTAAGAGGTACGCTGCCAGACCAGAGTCCAGAAAATGAATCAATGGCATCTTTACAACCCGTTTGAGCGCATTGTTGTGATAAGGCTGCACAAGCGCAATGATATGGGACGACACCAAAACAGAGAGCCATTTCTTTGCCGTTGGAGCTGAAATGCCTGCGGCACTCGCCAGTTCCTCATAGACAACAGGTTTTGAAGTGTGTGCAGCAACAATCGTCATAAAGTTATAAAACTGCATTTCATCCGCAACCTGTGCCAGATCCCGAATATCCCTTTGCAAATAGGTATCGACATAGGAGCGGTAATAAGTCTCCCAATCCACATTTTCGTCAGCATAGAGTTCCGGCATAGAGCCTTTAAATATCCTGCGATAAATCTCATTCAAATCTTTTTTGCTTCTTACAGACAAACGCTTCATCAGATGCCCCGCTTCCGTCTGGAAAGGCTCGCTCGGTTCCTGATAAATTTCCGCATCGGATAATCCTAGCAGGTTCACAATTCCGACGCGTCCGGCCAGACTTTCGCTTACATTTTTCATAAGACGAAAAACCTGCGATCCGGTAATCCAGAAATCACCTTTTCTTTTGGAACGGTCAACGCTCATTTTGATGTAGGGCAACAGCTCTGTCGCATACTGAATCTCATCAATCAGTACCGGCGGAGAATAACGCTGTAAAAACAGGGCGGGATCGTGTTTTGCCAGGTATCTGACGTCAGGATCATCCAGCGTGACATATTTGCGCTCTACGCCTTCGCTTTGCTGTGTTTCTGCCATTCTTTGCAATAAGGTCGTTTTCCCAACCTGTCTGGGACCAGTTACCAGCAGCACCGGAAACATTTGGGACACCCGCGCAATTGTATCTTCCACAGCTCGCTTTATATATGCCATAACAACCTCCCCTTCGGTTATAGTATTGTCAATTTCATTTAGAATATCCGGCGAAACAAAATTATGATTTTAGTATAGCCAAATTTTTAGAGATTGTCAATGGACACCTGTTCGGTTTTTCATATATCGTTTCAAATATGCTCCCGTCTTGCTACATTCGCACGCGCAGATTTCCTCCGGCGTCCCCGCCGCGACAATCTCGCCGCCCTGGACGCCGCCATCCGGCCCCATGTCAATCACATAATCCACATTCCGAATCACATCCAGATCATGCTCGATGACGATAACCGTAGCGCCATTGTCAACCAGGCTTTGAAAAACCTGCAAGAGCGTTTCGACATCCAGCGGGTGCAGGCCGATAGTCGGCTCGTCAAAAACAAATACCGAATCCGACTGCCCCTTTCCCATCTCGCTGGCGAGTTTCAGCCGCTGCGCCTCCCCGCCCGACAGGCTCGGCGTCTCCTCGCCGAGCGTAAGATAACCGAGTCCCAGATCATGCAGCACCTGAAGCCTTCGCTCGATACGCGGAAGGTCCGCGCAGGCCGACAAGGCCTCGTCAACGCTCATATCCATAAGCTCCGGGAGCGTGTGGCCCGTCTCCGCTTTTTTCGGAATCCTGCGTATCAGCCCCGCCTCCTTTGAATAACGGGAACCGCCGCAGTCCGGGCAGGGAATATCCACATCCGGGAGAAATTGCACGTCCAGGCTGATCATTCCCGTTCCATCACAGGTCGGACAGCGGAGTTTTCCGGTATTATAAGAAAAATCGCCCGCCTTGTATCCCTTTTCTTTTGCGTCGGCGCTCCTCGCGTAGACCTTGCGCAATTCATCGTGGATGTTCGCATAGGTGACGACCGTGGAGCGGACGTTAATGCCAATTGGCGTGGCGTCAATCAGCTTGACCTGCCGTATGCCATCCGCGGATACGCTTTTCACATGCTCCGGCAGCTTTTCCTCTTTAATTTCTGCCGAGAGCGCCGGAATCAGGCTCTCCAGAATCATGGTCGTCTTGCCGGAACCGGAAACGCCGGTCACCGCAATCAGACGCCCCTTGGGAAAGTCTACCTCCAACGGCTTTACCGTATGAATTTCCGATGTGGACAAATGAATGGTTCCCAGGGAAAATAATTCTCCCGTCAAGAGCTTATGCCCCCTGTCAATCACCCTGCTGCCAGATAAGAACCCGCCGATCCGGGAAGATGGGTGCTTCTCGATATCGGATATGCTGCCCTCGGCAATCACCGTCCCGCCGCCCGCGCCAGCCTCCGGTCCCAGCTCAATGAGCCAGTCGGCTTCGGACAGCACATGGGTATCGTGGTCCACCAGCACGACCGAGTTGCCGTCGGCAACCAGATCGCGCATCACAAGAATAAGTCCCTCCAGATTCGACGGGTGCAGACCGATAGAGGGTTCGTCGAGAACATAGAGCACGCCGGTCGTGCGGTTGCGGACCGCGCGGGCCAGCTGCATCCGCTGCCGCTCGCCCGTAGAGAGCGTGGACGCGGCGCGGTCCAGCGTAAGATACGAGAGCCCCAGATCCGTCAATCGCTTGGCGGCGCCCTGAAACGACTCGCAGATGCTTTCCGCCATCGGACGCATTTCCTCTGGCAGAGAATCCGGAACGCCCGCCACCCACGTTACCAGATCGGTGAGCGTCATGGCGCAGGCATCCGCCAAAGAAATCCCCCGGAGCCTCGACGCGCGCGCCGCGTCGCTAAGCCTTGTCCCGCCACAGTCCGGGCACACATCCTGCCGCAAAAATTTCTCCACCCGTTTCATGCCTTTTTCGTCCTTCACCTTAGACAGGGCATTTTCAACAGTGTAAGTGGCATTAAAATAGGTAAAATCCATATCGCCCGCAGCGCCGCTGGTCTTGTTCTGGTAAATGATATTTTTCTTGACGGCGGGCCCGTGGAAAACGATGTCCCGCTCCTTCTCCGTCAGTTCCCGGAACGGCACATCTGTGCGGACGCCCATTTCGCGGGCAACATCCTTCATCAGCGACCACATCAGCGTCTGCCACGGCGCGACCGCGCCCTCGTCGATGGTCAGGGACTCGTCCGGCACCAGCGTCGATTCATCCACGATACGGACAATGCCCGTTCCGTCACATTTTTTACACGCGCCCTGACTGTTGAAGGCGAGCTCCTCCGCGCTCGGCGCAAAAAAATGCTCCCCGCAGACAGGGCACACCAGCGGCAGTCCCGCCGCCACATTCAGAGAGGGCTCCGCGTAATGTCCGTTCGGGCACCGGTGAGACGCAAGCCGCGAAAACATCAGCCGCAGACTGTTCAAAAGCTCCGTCCCCGTTCCAAATGTGCTGCGGATGCCCGGCACGCCGGGGCGCTGCCGCAGCGCGAGAGCCGCCGGAACATACAGCACCTCATCTACCTGCGCCTTTTCCGCCTGTGTCATTCTCCGCCGCGTATAGGTGGACAGGGACTCGAGATAGCGCCGGGAGCCCTCCGCGTACAAAATACCAAGGGCGAGCGAGGACTTCCCGGAACCGGAAACGCCCGCAATCCCCACGATTTTGTTAAGCGGTATATCAACGTCAATGTTTTTCAGATTGTGCACGCGCCCGCCGCGTATAATAATTTTGTCCGGCGTATTTTTGTTATTTGTGTTCATGATGATAACCTCATAGTCTTTTAGATTTAAATATTTTTTTATTTTGATATTTTTCGTATCTAGATATTTCTATATCTTGATTACCATATCCCCATACCTCACAAGCGCCACATTTCCCATCTCCTTCGCCCTGTCAGCACACCCTTTGGTAAAGCCGGACTTAGCAAAGAGGTAGAAATATTTCGATTTGTACGAGAATAAATCACTGCGCTTTACCAGCGTTTCCAGCACGCCGAGGTCAACCTTTTCATTCGTCCACTTGCACTCCCCGAAAAGAGCCGTAGTTTTGTCCTGCTCGGCGAGAATGTCGATTTCTGCCTGGCGCTTTTCATTCGGATCGTTGCCCCACCACCGGCCGAGAGAGGAAAATTGCACGGGGCACTTTTCAGAAAGCAACAGCTTCCAAAGGTACTGCTTGCAGATTTCCTCAAACACCTTGCCCATATAGTCGGACAAAAACGGCTCGATACGCTTATAGGCAAGATCGGCTGCGCCGCGGGCAATAATGGAATTGTTCTCCGGCACAAAACGATACCAGAAACGGAACATATTGTCCTCAATGGAATAAATCACCTTCCGGGACGCCTTTTCGCCATAGGGCGTCTCTTTGCGGATAATTCCAAGAGAAACAAGATTTTTCACATAAGCAGAGCACACATTGGTGTCCTCGCCGACCTTGCTGGAAATCTCCGACATCCGGGTAGAACCGGTGGCAATCGCCGTGATAATGGCGTTATACAGCGCCGGCTCACGCACCTCCTGCTTAATCAGATTTTCCGGCTCCTCAAACAGGGCTGATGTGGGATTCAGATAGGTATTTTTAATATTGTCCTCAACGCTTTTCTTGTCATTCATCTGCAGCAAATACTGCGGCGTGCCCCCGACAATTCCGTAAATCAAGGCTTTGTCCTCATCCGAAAAATGCTGAAAATATCGGCATGTCTCCTCGAAATCAAAGGGAAGAAGCTTCATCTGCGCCGTCCTTCTGCCGTAAAGCGGCGCCTTGTAGGCGAGGACATGGTCCTCCATATAAGACATGGACGAACCGCAGAGAATCAGCATCAGTTTCGAGCTGTCCCTGTACTTGTCAATAAGCATCTGCAGCGTAGACGCAAGGCTTTTTTCTGACCGGGCGACATAGGGATATTCGTCGATGGCGAGAATGAGCCTCTCCTTTTCGGACAGCTTAAACACATATTCCAAAGCCGCCTGAAAGGAAAGGAAGGAATTTTCCGTCCCAATCCCGCTATGGTACTCTAAAATGCTCCTGCTGAAGTTTTCGAGATTTTGCTTGGCATTACTCTCAACGCCCATAAAATAAATAGCGTTTTTATCTTTGATAAACTGATTGATCAGCGCCGTTTTTCCGACACGGCGCCTTCCGTATATGACGGCAAATTCAAACCTGTCTGATGCATACAGCTTGTTCAGAGCATCAAGTTCCCGTTCTCTACCGATAAACATTGCACTACCTCTCATTTCTGAGCGAACTATGTTCGCTTTGCTATTTGTTTTCGCTCAAAAACAAATAGCTGGTTGAAAAATCAGCGCATCAGCGTGATTTTTCAACCTACCCCCTTTTGATAACTTTAGTATAGCGCAGGTAAAAAAATTAGTCAAGTACGATTTGGTAAATCATACTTGACTAATGATTCTGTGAATTACAGCACTTCCCATTTTCCGTTACGGCTCGTTCCCTCTCTCCTGATTTTTTCAAACTGCTTTAGCTTTTGGATATAATATTTTACTCTGCTTACCGACCATCCAAGTTTCTCAGCTAAAAGCGGATTGGTCATATCAGGATATTCTTTAATCAAATTCAATAATAAAAGTTCATCTTCGGATAACTTTATTAGGTCTGATTGGTTTGATTGGTCTGATTGGTTAGTCTGACCATTCTGACCAAAATCATATGAATACTTTTCAACCAACTAAATTATCTATTTCGTAATTATTCAGCCTATCTGCGCAATTATGAAATTTTTAATTTATCCTCCAACCAAGCTATAATGATGCCGCAATATGGTATCAGATTCCGCTCCTCCACCAGCTTTTTGTATGTACGCCTCAACTCATGCATAAATGCATTCCGAGAGTTTTTTCCACACTTCTTCATAATTCTGGCTTGTTCTTCCGCCAACACTCTTCTGCGTATCTGTGGTAAAGAAAGCGCCTGACAATTTAGATTTAATGTTTCCGTTACATCTTTGTTAATTTCGACATCGTCCGAGTAAATGCTGCCATCCGCCCTATACTTAATCTTTCTAACAGATAATTCATCAAATGGATTGATTGTGAGCTCTTTATTGCCTCTATGGGCATCACATGTCATATCCCCCTGTCTTACACCTCTTTTTAAACTATTACCATAACAGACTCCAAGCATCCAATTGAAATCTAAGGTTGCTTTATTATCATATGTCTCTTCCCCTTGCGGATGCCTCGGTCTGCAATGTTCCACTCTAACATCTTTGAAACTGT
>CANPZR010000159.1 GCA_947589175.1 uncultured Lachnospiraceae bacterium
CACGACGTCATCACCGGCATTGTAGACGACGGATCTTTCCTGGAGGTGCAGGAAGAATTTGCCCGCAACGTAGTTGTGGGATTCGGACGGATCAAGGGCGTTGCCATCGGCATCGTGGCCGACCAGCCCAAATATATGGCGGGCGTGCTCGACTGCGATTCCTCGGACAAGGCCGCGCGGTTCATCCGCTACTGCGACTCCTTCAACATTCCGATCATCACCCTGACGGACGTCCCGGGATTCCTGCCGGGCAAGGACCAGGAGTACAAGGGCATCATCCGCCACGGCGCCAAGCTCTTATACGCCTACAGCGAGGCCACTACCATCAAGATCAACATCATTCTGCGGAAGGCCTACGGCGGCGCATACATCGCCATGAGCAGCAAGCATTTGAGAGCGGATTTCGTCTACGCGTGGCCCACGGCGGAGATTGCCGTGATGGGCGCCGAGGGAGCCGCCGATATCCTCTACGGCAAGCAGATGAAGGAGCTCTCCCCGGAGGAGCGGGCCGCGTTCCGCCAGGAAAAGATCGACGAGTACAATAAGAAATTCATGAACCCGAACGTGGCCGCCATGCACGGCTATATAGACGAGATTATTAAGCCCGAGGCGACCAGGGAGCGGATCTACGGAGATATCCAGCTCCTGTCCGAAAAGCGGCCGTTGGATAAGATTTCTAAGAAGCACGGAAACATCCCCCTGTAGGGGGATGTTTTATTCCTCTTTTGGTTCTTCCGTAGGTGTTGCTGTCACCGTGGGACCGGGCGTCGCCGTGGCCGGCGCAGCCGTGCTCTCATCGCCCTGGAAGCTCAGAATCACCTGAACCCAGGCTCCCTTCTTCACAGTGATGCCCTGCGGAAGCGTATAATTCACTTCCAGATTGTGGGTGCCGGCTCCGAGACCGCTCAGGTCAATATAAGCTCCCAGGTCTGTCAGCGCCAGATTTTCCAGCTTATCTTCATCCGCCGCCATCATTACCTGGCACTTGATATCCGGATTGACGAAATTCATGGTACAGTTCTGGGGAAGATTGCGCACGGCAATATCCGTCGCCGACAGGATAAAGCTTCTCCTGCCGTTTTTCTCTATGTCGCAGCGCACGGAAACCGTCAACGTGTCTCCCACTACCCTCAGGCCCTCGGGGATGTAGTCTTCAAGGGCAATCTCCTTCTCTACATCGCCTCTGGCTCCGTCAATATCCACCGGCAGATGCACCGACGTATTTTCCTTCAGCGCCTCCTTAGACCCTGTAACGCGGATCGTTTCCGGGCGGATATCGGTCTGTACCAGACGGTAACCGGCAGCCGGCGTTCCCGTCGCATCCACGCGGACCGGTATCTCCTTCGTCTGCAGGACGCCAATGGACACTACAATAGAGTCATTGCTGAAAGAGACATTGGACGTATCTAACAGCGTCCCCTCGGAATCATATAAAAGCGGGTCGTAAGTCCTCTCAAAATCCTCGCTCTCCCCGTTGAGATGCACCATGACCCCCACGTGGTCGATCTGCTTGAATTTGGATTCACCGCAGGACACCTCTACAATATTGGGCTTTGCCACAATGTCGCCCATCTCATAATTTTCACTGAGTTCTCCCTGATACTGCACCTCCACGCGGAACTTACGGGTCACGCGCTTTTCCAGTTTGAGTTTGAGGACCGCGTTATCGCAATCCAGCTCCACCGCCCCCGCATTGGCGGAGGGGGCTTTGACCAGCTTCACATCCACATTGACCGCATTGACCTTAGACAGCTCGCTCAGATCCGCCGTCGCCTCAAAATTGCTGGCGGTCAGCGTCTCCACAAAGCTTCTCTTTCCCTTCACCGTCACATGGACCTGGTCGCCGGACACGACCTCATACACCTGATTGGAGGATGTAATGATATTTTCATTCAAAATCTGCACCGGTATGTTGTAAAAGGTGCGGGAGGTCACCGGATCGGTCATATTGATCACCACGAGCCAGAACATAAAGGCGACCACCAGGGACAAAATCTTCAGTCCAAGATTTCTCATAATCTTATTCTTCATTCTTCTTCCATCCCCTCCACCATTTTCTCTTCTTGTCCTCCGGGTTCCGTCTGGCAATCTCCTCCAGCCTCAGAAGAAGCGTATCCGCATCGACCTTGCGATACAGCCTGCCGTCGCTGGCTAACGACACGAACCCCGTCTCTTCGGAAACAATAATCGTCAGGGAATCGGACACCTCGCTGATGCCCAGTCCCGCCCGGTGCCTGGTCCCCAGCTCCTTGCTGACCTCCAGGTTGTTGGACAGGGGCAGGTAGCAGGTAGCCGCCACAATCCGGTTATCCCGCAGCAGCACCGCCCCGTCGTGCAGCGGCGTGTTGTGCTCAAAAATATTGATGAGAAGCTGGCTGCTGATCTCCGCGTCAATGGGAATCCCCGTGCGCTCGTATTCCCGGCACTGAATCTCCCTCTCCACGACGATCAGGGCGCCGGTCTTCACCTTTGCCATCTCGTACACCGACTTGACAAGCGCCTGTATGCTCTTGCCCGAATATCTCTCCCGCTTTGCCTTCTGGTTCTCAAAGGAGGCAAGGGATCCCAGTATGTTCTTTCGTCCCAGCTGCTCTAAGGCTCCCCGCAGCTCCGGCTGGAAAATAACGACTAACGCCATGATTCCCACCACAATAGCATTCTGGAACACCCAGAGGATCACGTTCATATCCAGCAAAAGAGCCGCCAGGAAAATGATTCCCAAAAGAAACATGCCCTTAAGAAGCATCCACGCCCGGGTATCCTTGATCCACAATATAATGTGATAAAAGGCATATGCGATTATGAGGATCTCCAGCACATCGGTTATGGTAAATTCCGGTATGTTGAGCCATACCACATAATTTTTCACAAAATTAATGATTGAATCCATGTTTCCCCTCCATAATCAGAACGAATCACACGCCGTCTCTCTTTGTCTCCGACTCTTCCTCTAACAGCGCCTTCTCCAATTCCTCTTTCAGATCCAATGTCTCTCCTTCGCCCTGTACAATCTTCGTCACGGTCTTGGCCGCCTGCTCTACCTTGAATTTGGGAACCGCCGTGACATAATAGAAGTACTCATCGTCCTCGAACTGGAGCTTCCTGGTGCCATGGTAGTCCAATGTCATGCGGAAAAACTCCGCCACATAGGCGAGCGCCAGGGCAATCAGCGCCTGCAGCGCCATCTCTCCTAACGCCAGCGGGAGTTCAAGCGCTATATTGCTCAAAAGCTGTACCGCCATGAGAAGCACCGTCCCCACCAGAATGGCGATCTGGGGACCGTATTTGAACTTCCCCCTGCGAATCAGGTAAATGCACAGGAATCCCAGGCAAAAAGAGACAATCGTCACGTACATGCCCGGATTCCGCAGCGCATAATCTATCAGGTACTGCACGGACGTAAGCATCACATTTCCAGTCCCCGCGGCGTTATACGAGACGACTCCGCGCAGCAGATACCACAGCAATACGCCCATGATCAGGCCGGGCAGCATCACCGGCGAGAAAAACAGGGCCGCTATCACCGGTACGGCAAAGCCGACGTGCACCGCCGACAGAACCGGCACCGCCAGAGCCAGCTGGAACTGATACTTTCCCAGCCTTCCGAATAAAAGCAGGAAAATCAGAAGAAGCATCCCCAGGGCGGCCGCCATAAGAGCCGACACAGCCGACACCTCCGCCACTCCATAGAATACCGTGACGAGCACGGATGCCAGATCCGGCGTCACGCCGCAAAAAAACGCAAGCAGGGCCATGAGCCAGTACTCGCCCAAGACGTCTCTGTAATCCAGATTTCCTGTGATAACAAGAAGAATGCCAAACATCAGGCAGGCCTTTATAATCCCCCGAACCACCCCGTAGTGTCTCTGGTAAAAATCCTTTATTCTGTTCTTTATAACCAGCAATGTCATCATCATAGGCGCAGCTCCTCCTGTCCCGACTCCTCTTTTTCATACAAAAGCAGAAGTTCCTGCAGGGTGGCATAGTATTCCTTTGCCCGCAGCGAGGACTCTTCATACTGCCTGACCGCTATGTTCCATGTGACAATCGAAGATATGATTACCGCAACCGTCACACAGCAGAGCGTCCATGCCGCAATCCGCCCAAAAGGCAGTTCCAGGGCGTTTGCCAGAATATAGTCCACATGATAGAGGGCGAGCAGCACCCATATGAAAAAAGCGGCAAGCACGACAGAGACCGCCGTCTTCAGAATCTGGGACCGCACATAGTCCGCCTTCTGATAGCAGACCCGCTTCAGGTCTGTGCTGCCCTGTCCATTTTCATACTCGGACAGCCGTATCATTTTTTTAATTTTTTCTTCGCTGAGCAAACAGGGCACCCCCTTTTTTCTATTCTATCACAAAAACATCGGATAGCAAAGAAAAACATGGCGTCAAAAATCTTCTTCCTCCTCCGGCCGCCAGGCGCGGCCAAATTTGACGTCTTTGAACAGAGCCGTCAGTCCCGTGATCTGCTTCAGCCGCAGAATCTCGTCCCGGTCCATCCCCAGATGCTTGCTGATCCAGGCGTCCGATCGGCCGATTTCATGCAGTTCCCGGATGATGTTGCTCATCAGGTCCACGTTGTGGCTTCCCCGCGCCCGGTTGTGCCTTATGGTGCTGGCCATCCGCCGGTCCAGGGACTTGTCGATCACCGAGACCGGCAGCTTTCCCTCCTCCCGGTCGTATATGTCCTGGTGTTCCAGCATGATACGGTACCGGTGAAAGCCGTCCACGATGATGTAGGCGTCCTCCCCGCTGTCGTAATAGCACACGATCGGCATCGTGTACCCGTCCTCCCGGATGCTCTCGTAGAGCAGCTTCATCTCCGGCGGCGCCACCGAGTTGGGGTTGTAGGAATTGGGTCTGATTTTCTCAACAGGTACTGAAATAATATTATACACCGGACTCTGATATGCCATTAGGTCTCCTCCTTATCCTCTCCGATCCGGTCCACGCCCGTGTAGCGGGTCCGGATCTGCTCGATCTGCTTCTGCTGCTCCCGGTTGGGGCCGAATCCCATAAACCGGCAGATGTGGTCATTTTTCAAAATGCAGAAACACATCCGCTTCCAGCTGGGAATGTCCTTGGTCGATTTGATATCGTCAGTGTCGTCCGGAATTTTTTCCATGAAAACCACCCGTGATTTCTTTTTCAGCGTGTAGTTGGACACCCCGTTCCGCCGGATCTTGTAGCCGTGCTCCAGAAGCTCCTGGATCGTCTCCTCGCTCAGTCCCCCGCCGGTGGTGTGCCAGAATTTCATGGAAGCGTTGAATTTCTTGGCGTAGTTGTTCCGCAGCCGCACCGGCAGCGTGTCCAAAAGAAACCGCGTGTAGGATTCCCAGGTATGTCCCTCCGGCAGCGTCACGCTGCGGTATCCCATGGCCTTCGTCCGGCCGTAAATGCAGGCGAAATTCGCCCCTCTGACCCGCCCCACCAGTTTCACCCAGATGTCCGGATCGATGACCCGGTACAGGTTGAGGCTGTCCTTGGAGTAGTCGTTAAAAGGGGAGGCGACGCGCATCTGGGAGACATTCAGCCCCGCCATGTAATACAGATCGTAGAGGCGGTTGTAATCGTAGTGGAATACCGCGTTGGCGTGCCACACGTCGGAGGGCCGCCAGTCGTACATGGGCGAGGCGCAGTACACGTCCTTGAACTGCCTGGTGATCCAGCAGTTGTCCTTGTAGCCGTATTTCTTATTGAGAAATCCGCTGTACCGCTGCAGGGATTCGTCCGCCCGGGTTCCGAGCAGGCACACCGTCTTTCCGCCGCCGTGGCTCATCCGGTACCATCTCCCGAACTGCTTCGCCAGCTCCTCCTGGTGCATCCGGTACTTATACGTCGTCATGGGGTTGTTTCCCAGATGGATGACATAGGGCCGCTCCGGCATGGGGCGAACCCAGGCCTCCTTCTTCTTGTCATCCCAGGGATACCAGAACATCTCATAGCTGCTGAGGGCCGTCCGGGTGGCCATGGGAAGGCACACCCAATAGGGCTCCACATCCTTCTCGATCCGGTCGAAGGTCCTCTCTATGTACTCCGTCGTCACCGTGTACTGGGCCTCGAAATCCTGATGAAAAACGCCGATTTTCTTCTCCGGCGCGTACCGCTTCTGGTATTCCAGCGCCAGGTTCAGCAAGAGGCCGCTGTC
>CANPZR010000160.1 GCA_947589175.1 uncultured Lachnospiraceae bacterium
GACTGGCCTCGTGGGAGAGCCCGGAGAGGGCTGCGTCCAAAAACGCATAGACAGGTATAATTCGTTCCGTGTGGTATTGAGTATGTCACGGCACAGCGCGGCAGTGTCCATAGAAGTCCCTCCTCTTACAATTGAAAACGCCCGGAGCCGCCTCCGGTCTGGCCGCGCCGGTTCAAGAGATCCATCGCATAGCTGACGGCGGCAGGAGCCTGCAGGGAGAGGGCGAGCTCCCTCGCCTCCCGTATCACGTCGGTTCCGGCGTCTTCCAGAAAAAAGCGGAGGCTCTCCATGTCCTGCTCGCGAATATAATAGGAAAAAAGCTCCCGCCGGTGTTCCTGATACCATTGCCGGTACCGCTTTTGGGCATCGGGGGACAGGCCGTGGGGAAACCGCAGCCGATAGGATAAAATGCGGGCCAGCACATCTATTTCCTCGCTGTAAATGGCCTGGTTAAACAGACCGTCGTAGCGGGGATAATCGATCTGCGAGTTGTAAAAGCACTGCTTGTACACATATCCCGTCCCGTATCCTACTTCGCTGAAAATCCGGGCGGGCTCATTGGCAATGTATTCATATTCATAGTGCGGAAACAGAAGCACCGCCACGGAGCCGTCCCCGTAGTGTATGGACGCGGTGACCTCCTGGTTGATGTCGTACAAAATATCTTTCAGGCAGGAGCACCCCAGCTTGCCCTGCCGCAGCGTAATCCGCGAGAGGCGTGGGCAGTTCTTAAAGGCGCCGTCTTCTATTTCTATGCCGCCGTGCGGCAGGGAAAGGCTCTCCAAAGACCGGCAGTTGTAGAAGGCGTGGCGCCCGACGCGCACGACGTCTGCCGGTATTTCCATTTCTTTTAATTTCCGGTCTTCCGCATAGGCGTAATCGGGAATCTTGTGGGAAGGCATATTTTTCCTCATTTCCGTCGGGCGGAGATGGGGGCTTTGGTCGGCCCGTCCCATTTCCGCCTATATTTTTCTCATTACTACAAAGAAAGAATAGCACGTTATGGACTTTTTTACAAGGAAATGATATACTATAATCAGACGATTATTGCAACCGCGCACAAAAGAAATCGGACAGAATTGTAAAGGGTGTTTGGAAATATGAGGTATAATGTTGAGGAGATACAAAATAAAATTCATACCCGTCAGCTAGAGGGAATCGGAGAGCGTCTGGAAGAGGATATCGCCGGGATTCTGAACCGGACCGGGATTTATTTCCGGATTTTCCACCGTGCCAAGACGCCTTTTTCCATTGCGCAGAAGCTGGAGAAGGACGGGTACGGATTCGGGTCGGATGAGAAGAAGCTGCAGGATCTGATCGGACTCCGGGTGGTGGTCTATTACAACGACGACATGGAGATCACCCGGACGATTCTGGAGGAGACGTTCCGCCGGGTGGGGGAGTGGTCTAAGACGGACAATGCCGAGGAGGAGTTTAAGGCGTCTATTCTGAACGGCGTATTTCTCATTCCGGACGAGTACAAGAGGATATATAACGGGGACGTGAGCTTTATGCCGGTGGACCTCACTTTTGAGGTGCAGCTGCGTACCATTTCCTTTGAGGGATGGCACGAGATTGAGCACGATATGCGGTATAAGTCACCCTATGGCGGGGAGTTCTGGCGCAACAACGAGGATCTGTCCCGCACGCTGAACTGCGTGCTGGCGAACCTCGAGCTCTGCGACTGGTCCACGCTCAGCGTGTTTGACAAGCTGGCCTACTATCACTACGAGGAGGCCAACTGGGAGATGATGCTGAAAGGGAAATTCCGCCTGCGCTTTGACGCGAAGCCTCTGTCAAAGAAGCTGGTGGATTTTCTGGACGACAATGTGGACGTCGCCTACTGCATTTACCGCTGCCGCCGGGATCAGGTGATTTTTGCCCTGCTCAGCGACGAGCATCACGATGTGATTACTTATGATTTAGTAATAAAGGCGGCCAATGAGGCGGTGGCAATCTATGATGTGAAGAGACAGCGCCGTCTGGCGAAGCTGTGCAATGAGGTGCTGCGGGAGGACCGGACGATCCGCGTGGAGCGCATGGAGCTGAACCCGTTGGACGTGACGCCCTCTTTCCAGCTGCAGGTGACGCTGAGCCACAATTCCGATATGGAGGTGCACTCGGAGTTCATGGCGGCGGTTCAGATGATCGCGGTCTGGGCGCAGGGGCAGTTCCGCAACATTACGGACGACATCCCCATCACGCCGGTGGATTATGAATTTCATCAGGCGGGGTACGACTTGAAGATATTGGGAAATATTTCCCTCGGATTTTACCGGCTGACGCTGGATTACATCGATGTGACCAGGGGAGGCGTGGTCTGGAGAACCGACGTTACCCTGGAGCGCAGCGAGAGAATCCGGATGAAGGTGGACTGCAATTACTGCCACCCCCCGGACAGACTGGTGCGGGAGAGCTTTTCCAAGCCCCGCTTCGTGGATGAGATTTTCCGGCGCATCGGCTACGAGGACGTGATTCCGATGTCGCTGAAGCCGGGCCGCATACGCTCCATGAGAGATTTGGAACAGCTCAGCCGCTTTACGGCGGACCACAGCCGGAACCTCCCGGTGATCGTGGCGGTGGAGGAGCAGGATCCGGAGCGCCAGATCAATGTGACGCGCCTGGCGGAGACGGTGGGGACCTACGCCCATGTATTTCTGCTGGAGAAAAAGGCGATTCCCACGATGGTGGAGACGTCGGATTTTACAGAGGAAGAGCTGATGGGAGCCGTCTGGGTCACCTTCCGGGACGGAGAGGATAAGTTCTACACCCGCGAGATGATTGCCAACAGCCGGTTTGATTTCAATAAATTTGCGTTCGATACCGGCAACGTGTACGAGAAGGCGTTCCGACATAAGCTGGTGCGGCTGATCAAGGAGAAAAACTGCGAGGTATAGGAGGCATCTTGCCCTGCATTTTTGAGTATGCCGGTAAAAATTTATACTATTTGCCGAAGTAAAAAGCGTTGACAGAAAATAAAAAAAATATTATGATTAAGATGTTTGTATAAATTTTTTAAAACAAATTAAAAGGAGAATGTGAAATGAACAAAAGTTTTAAAGCCATGAAAGCTATGATAGCCATGGTTGCGGTTGTTTTTGGCATGATGGCATTTGCCGGGACAGCCAGTGCTGCCGGGGGGGTTGTTACCGGAGTGACACAGACCGATTCATCGAAGACGTCCGTCACCCTTCAGTGGGATGCGTACATAGGCGTTGATATTTATTATCAAATAGAGCTGAGCACGGATGGAACAGCATTTAGTCCGATGTCAACATCAGCCACATCATCTACGAGCAGAATTATCTCAGGGCTGACTCCGGGCGCGTCTTATTATGCAAAGGTATGCGCTTATACGGATTTTTACAGCTCCAGCAAGAAGCAGCTGGTTGCCGAGTCGGTTCCGATTCAGGTTTACACGGAATCGGATCTGGAGCAGGTAAGCGGAATTACACAGACAGACGCTACCACGAATTCGTTTACCATGTCCTGGCAGCCGGTGGCTAATGCTGTCAGCTACACGGTTGAGCGCTATGAGTCTGGCGTCGGTACGGCAGTAGTCGGCACAGTGCTGGCTCCGGATACATCTATTACAATCAGCGGCGTAGGCGCTTCGCATGCGGGAAGCTACCGCGTTACGGCTAATTCTAAGACGGACAACGGCATTTCCCAGACGGGCGCTTCCAGTTCCTGGGTCACGATGCGGACGGCTCCGGCCAAGGTGCAGCAGGCAGGCATGACCAACTATTACGACAATATCAGCGTGGCATATTATGGATGCACAAGAGTTGATAACTGTGACGGATACCAGCTTCAGGTTCAGGACTATAAGGGCAAGACGCTTTATACAGATACATCCAGCAGTGCGTCATTCCGCATTTCGTCATTTTGGAAAGGCAAGTTTGTGAGGGCGCGCATAAGAGCATATATCAATCTGGGAACAGAGCGCAGGTACGGCGCATGGTCCGCTTTCTCTTACAGCGCATCTTCCAAGAAAGTCATAGTAAAGCGAGCAGCCAACAAGAAAAAGATTACTGTGAGCTGGAAGAAGATCAGCGGCGCGGACGGTTATAAAGTGTCTATTGCTACCAGCCAGGACGGAAAATACAAAAAAGTAAAGTCAGTGGGCAAGAAGGTTGGCAAGTGTACGATCACCAAGTGCGGCAAGAAGAAGCTGAACAAGAGAAAGACTTATTATATTAAAGTGCAATACCTGATTAAGGTAGGAGGCAAGAAAATTTCCAGCCAGGTTGCCGGTATGGGAAGCATCTGATTTACGGATTTGTTGGAAGGCGGTGTTCGGTGTGGATCGGACACCGTTTTTTGAGTAGTTTACAAAGGGGGACTTGGCAATGAGCGGCCGAAAGATGACGCAGCGGGAGGCGATTGTGATAGCGGGAATATTGGGGGCAGTGGTGCTGTTCCTGATTTTTCCCGTGTGGCGGCCCATGGTATTTGGCGGCGAGGTGACTACCGGTCGCAATACTGTGGGGGAACAGCCGGAGAACGCGTCCGTCGGCGCAATTTCCGGCAGCGCGGTTTCCGGGACATTTGTCAGCGGATTTCCGGCTTCCGGCTCCGCGGTTTCCGGGAGCGCCCTTGTGATATCAGAAGGACGGACATTGTCAGAGCGCATAGCTGTTCCGAAAGGGTATGTCCGGTCGGATGTCCCGGAGACGGGTCTGGCGGCTTATATCCGAAATTATCCGATGAAAAAAGACGGAAGGAAAGTGAAGCTGTATAACGGACAGCTCGCGGAGGATCAGAGCAGCCATATAGCAGTATTCAAGCTGCCGTTAGATGCGGTAAATCTGCAGCAGGAGGCGTCCTCCATTCAGCGCATGTATGCGGAATATTATTGGAGCGCCGGGCAGCAGGACAGCATTACATTCCGGCTGGACGACGGATTCCAGGCGGATTACGTCCGATGGCGGGAAGGCTATCGGCTTCAGAGCGGAACGGCCGGCGCAAGCTGGATTGAGAGCGCGGGTTACGATGACTCCTATGATACATTTGTCGAGTACCTGAAAGCCGTGTTCCAGTATGCCGGGGCAAAAGCACTGACGGAAGAGACAAAGAAGGTGGCTAATCCGGGACGGATCCAGGCAGGAGACGTATTTGTGAAGCAGGGGGATGGCGGACACGCCGTGATGGTGGTGGATGTGTGTGAAAATACTGCAGGAGAAAAAGCGTTTCTGCTGGCACAGGGAGGAAGTCCGGCGCAGCAGTTCCATGTGCTGAAAAATCCAGCGCACGAAGACGATCCATGGTATTATGAATCCGAGATTACATCTTCGTTTGAGACGCCCGGCTGTACTCTTAAGAAGGGCATGGCCAGAAGCAAAACGGGAATTTCAACGGATCATATTGAATAAAATGACGGGGAGTGGTATTATGTATGAGGTAATCAGGGGAGACGATCTGGGCGATCTGCAGTCGATTATTGCAAATATGGCCCTTGAAATTCGCACGCCGGTCAATACCGTGCTCGGCGCGAGCAGCAGGGTTCTGCGCGACTGCGGGGATGAGCATATTTTATCGGATGTGAAGCAGATTCAGAGTTCCGGCAAGGATATTTTGACTATGATAAATCATCTTTTGGAATTGTCCCGGCTTCAGGCCGGGAAGATGGATGATTTTGAGGTGGAGTACAGCCCGGGGGAGCTGTTCCGGGAACTTGGGAATACATATCGCGTCCGGGCGGAGGAAAAGGGACTGACCCTTATTCGTTCGGAAATGGATTCCCTGCCGGAAAAGCTGACGGGAGACGACGTGAAGATTCGCCAGGTTGCAAAAAATCTTCTGGAGCATGCCATAAGAAATACGGCAGTCGGCGCAGTGGAGCTGAGCGCATCCTGTCAGAGCCGCGACGGAACTCTTGTTATAGAAGTGAAAGGCGATGATGAGGAGCGGTCCGGGCTGGATATAGCAGTGGCTGCACAGACGGTGGAACAGATGGGCGGCGAACTCCAAAGAGAGACAGAGACGGGAGAGCGCGTTGTTTTTAGAGCGGTGATTCCTCTTGCGGCCGGAGAGGAGCTATCGGACAGGGCAGTGCTGGTTGTAGATGATGATGAGATGAACCGGATCGTGTTCGAGGCGCAGCTTGAAAATACCGGCCTGCGCATTGTCACGGCGGATTC
>CANPZR010000161.1 GCA_947589175.1 uncultured Lachnospiraceae bacterium
CAACACGGACTGCATCCAGCCCTTTGACCGGGGGGAGATCACGGAGGAGGAGGCGTTGAATGCCGGGCTAAAGCCCCTTCGAACCTTTATGTTCGAGCAGACCAACCGGAAGGATATCCGACTTTTCCTGGAAATCCAGGATGGGGACGGCGACACGGATGTGACAGTGGAGGATGAAGATCAGATTCCGACCACGGTTCTGATCCCCGCTTTTATGATCAGCGAGCTGAGAACGGCGTTTATCATAGGATTTGTGATCTATCTGCCGTTCATTGTCATAGATATGGTGGTGGCGTCCACCCTGATGTCCATGGGTATGATGATGCTGCCGCCCACGACAATCTCCATGCCGTTTAAGATTCTCCTGTTCGTGCTGGCGGACGGGTGGAACCTGGTAGTGGGACAGCTAGTCAGTACATTTTACTGATAGATTTTTATGATAAAAGGAGGCGAGGATCGGGATGACAGAAGACGTTGTAATGGATATAGCGACGGAGATGATATGGACCATCATCCGCTGCGCTGCGCCTCTTTTGCTGGTCTCTCTGATTGTGGGTCTGGTGATCAGTATTTTCCAGACAGTCACGTCCATACAGGAGCAGACGCTCACCTTTGTGCCCAAGCTGCTGGCGATTTTTATCACCCTGCTTCTGTGCGGGGGATGGATCATGGACAACTGCGTGGGATTTTTGACGGATCTGTGCAACCACTTTACCTCGTATGTGGGGGGATAACGCGTTAGAAGGGAATGAGGTACCATGACCTTTACGATTCAGAACCTGGAATTTACCCTGATGGTTCTGGTGAGGATTTCATCCTTTGTGATGACGGCGCCCTTTTTCAGCATTCAGTCGGTTCCCGCGCGGGTCAAAGCGGGGGCGAGTCTTGTGATGACGCTTATGATGCTGCCGGTGCTGCCGGCGTCCACGGTCGCCTATAGCGGCGTCATCGGATACTTTGTGCTGATTCTGAAGGAAGCAGTGGTGGGGGCGACGCTGGGCCTCATGTGCCAGCTGTGCCTGTATGTGGTCAATTTCGCGGGCCAGATTATCGATATGGAAATGGGCTTGTCCATGGCGAGCATGTTCGATCCTTCGACGAGAATGCAGGTCACTGTGACAGGAAATATATATAATTACTTTGTGATGCTCCTGTTGGTGGTTACCAACATGCACTACTATGTCATACGCGCTATTTTGGATTCCTTTGCCAGCTTTCCGGTGGGACAGGCGGTGTTTCGGACGGGACTGAAGGATATTCTGGTGGATTTTGTGGGGAATTACCTGCTCATCTCGCTTCGGATTGTCCTGCCGTTTTTCTGCTGTATGCTGATCATTAACGTGGTGCTCGGCGTGCTGTCGAAGGCGGCTCCCCAGATGAACATGTTTGTCGTGGGTATCCAGATTAAGGTGTTGGCGGGTGTGCTGGTCTTAGTGCTTCTGATTCAGACGCTGCCCACGGTGGCGGACTTCATTTTCAATGAGATGAAGGTAGTGATTACGGAGGTCTATCACAGCTTTACGCCGTAGAGCTCTATTTGCAGGCAGGTGAGACAGAATGTTATTAGAATACAACCTCCAGTTTTTTGCCAAGGACGGAGAGGGCGGTGAAAAGACAGAGGCCGCCACTCCTCGGAAACTGGAAAAGGCCAGGGAAGAAGGGCAGGTCGCCAAGAGCCAGGATCTCAACACGGCGGTCCTGCTGACAATCCTGTTTTTGAGCCTCCGGGTGTTCGGGGGCTATATGGCAAATCGGATTTTCGGCCTCTACCGGATGTTTTACGGAAATATAACCGATTACGTCCACGAGGAATTTACGGTGGGCAAGGTCGCGGCCATTATGAACCAGGGCATGATGGAGATCTTGTGGATTATACTGCCCATACTGGCGCTCGCCGTCCTCGGGGCGGTGGTGGTCAACATCGTCCAGGTCAAGTGGAAGGTGACGGGCAAGCCGCTCCAGCCAAAGCTCTCCAAGATCAACCCGATCAGCGGGTTCAAGAGGATGTTCTCGAAGGACAAGCTGGTGGAGCTGCTGAAGGCGATCCTAAAGGTAGGCATTTTGTTCTATGTGGTCTACTCCGCCTTAAAGGACCAGTGGGGGATGATCACGAACATATATCAGCTAGACGTGCTCAACGGGCTGCTGCTGATCCTGAACACGGCGTTGGACGCGGCGTTTCGCATCTGCGTGGCGTTTCTCATACTGGCGTTCGCGGACCGCTTCTATCAGAAGAAAAAGTTCGCCGAGGACATGAAGATGACCAAGCAGGAGGTCAAGGACGAATACAAGAACACCGAGGGAAATCCCCAGATCAAGGGGCAGATTCGGAGAAAGATGCAGGAGGCGTCGAGAAGGCGCATGATGCAGGCTCTGCCGGAGGCGGATGTGGTCATTACCAACCCGACCCATCTGGCGGTGGCGCTGAAATATGACAAGGAGACGGCGGAGGCTCCGGTGGTGATTGCTAAGGGAGCGGATTATCTCGCCGAGAAGATAAAGGAAGTGGCCAGGGAGAACCGCGTTGAGATTGTGGAAAACAAGCCTCTGGCCCGGATGCTCTACTACAATGTGGAGCTGGGACAGCAGATTCCGCCGGAGCTCTATCAGATGGTGGCGGAGATACTGGCCTATGTGTATGGGCTGCAGGGAAAGGCAGTCAGCTGATAGATTCATAGAATGAATTTTGCGCGGGACAGCGAGCCTGGGCTTCGCTTGCGGATGGATTATAGTTTGAAAATCAGAAAGGAGGGTACGGCATGAAAAAGACAGATCTTATACTGGGCGCGTTTATTCTGACGCCTATTTTGTGTCTGATCATCCCGGTCCCTCTGATGCTGTTGGACCTTCTGTTCGCGTTAAATATCGCGCTGGCGATGATTATTCTGTTCAACGCGCTCTTTTCCAAGGAGCCGCTGGATATGTCCAGCTTTCCGACGCTCCTGCTTCTGACGACGCTGTTTCGTCTGGCGCTGAACGTCAGCTCGACCCGTAACATCCTCCTCTACGGCGAGGCGGGCAACGTGGTCAGCACGTTCGGTAATTTCGTCGGAGGCGGTAACCTGATCGTCGGCGGAATCGTGTTCTTCGTGCTGGTGATCATGCAGCTGATTGTCATCAATAAGGGTTCGGAGCGTGTATCCGAGGTAACGGCGCGTTTTACGCTGGACGCCATGCCCGGTAAGCAGATGGCCATCGACGCCGATCTGAATACGGGGGCGATCACCGATGAGGAGGCGAAGGAGCGCCGCGAGAAGATTCAGCAGGAATCGGCGTTTTTCGGTTCCATGGACGGTGCTACGAAGTACGTCAAGGGAGACGCCACCGCGGGCCTTATCATCACCGTGCTGAACTTTGTGGGCGGTATCGCACTGGGCGTGCTGATGAACGGCATGGAGATGGAGCAGGCGCTCCAGACCTATTCCATCCTGACCATCGGCGACGGTCTCACCAGCCAGATTCCCTCTCTCATGATCTCGCTTGCCACCGGTATTCTGGTGACCAAGAGCACCAAGGAGGCGGATATCGGCAACATTCTGCAGCGCCAGCTGTTCTCCACGCCGAAGGTCATGAATATCGTGGGGATCGCGCTGATCGGACTGGGTATATTTACGCCGTTAAATATTGTCATTTTCTGTGGATACGGAATTTTGTTTATCATAACGGGCCGCATGATGGCCAATGAGCTGGAAATGGCCGAGACGGACGAGGCCGTCTCGGAGGACGAGGAATCGGCGGAGGAGATAAGACGGCCGGAGAACGTAAATTCGCTCCTGCAGGTGGACGCCATCGAGCTGGAATTTGGCTACGGCATCATTCCTCTCGCGGATGTGAATCAGGGCGGCGACCTTCTGGACCGCGTGGTCATGATCCGAAGGCAGGTGGCGCTGGAGCTCGGCTGCGTCGTCCCGATGATTCGTCTGCGAGACAACATTCAGCTGAACCCGAACCAGTATTTGATTAAGATCAAGGGCGTTCCGGTGAGCGAGGGAGAGATTCTGTTCGACCACTACATGGCGATGAATCCGGGGTACGTCGAGGAGGAGATATCCGGTATTCCTACGTTTGAGCCGTCCTTCCACCTCCCTGCCCTGTGGATTACGGAGAGCCAGAGGGAGCGCGCGGAGTCGCTCGGCTACACCGTCGTGGATCCGCCGTCCATCATCGCGACGCATCTGACCGAGATCATCCGCTCGCACTTAGACGAGCTGCTGACAAGGCAGGATGTTCAGAACCTGATCGACAACGTCAAGGACGCCAACACGACGCTGATCGGCGAGCTGGTGCCAAAGCTCCTCAGCGTGGGCGAGATCCAGAAGGTTCTGCAGAACCTTCTGGCGGAGGGGATTTCCATCCGGGATCTCGTCACCATTTTCGAGACGCTGGCGGATTACGCTACCACGACCCGCGACACGGACGTGCTGACCGAGTATGTGCGGCAGAATTTGAAACGGGCTATTTCCAACCAGTACTTCTTTGCCAATGAGCCGACCAGCGTAGTGACGCTCGACCCGAAGGCGGAGCAGGAGATCATGAACGCGGTGAAGCAGACCGAGCAGGGAACATATCTGGCGCTTGACCCGGATTACACCCAGAGGCTCATGACGTCTCTGAAGGAGGAGACGAACAAGCTCGAGGAGCTCGGAAGGACGCCGATCATCATCACGTCCCCGATTGTCCGCATGTACTTCAAGAAACTGACGGCAGAACAGTTCAGAAATCTGCATGTTTTATCATATAATGAGATTGATTCCGATGTGGAACTCCAATCAGTGGGGATGGTGACCGTTGAATGATTATAAAAAAATATCTGGCTAAGACGGAAAAAGAAGCCATTGAGATGGCGAAGGACGATCTGGGAAGCAGCGCCGTTGTCATGAATATCAAGAAGATTCAGCCAAAGGGCCTCTCCCGGTTCTTTGTAAAGAGCAAGGTCGAGGTGACGGCGGCGTTAGAGGAGAATAAGACGTACGCGAATCCGGAGGCGCCAAAATCCGCCCCGGCAGGCGAGGTGGGGCAGCACTTTGACGCGGTGACGCCGGGGGATGGAATGCCGCCCATGCCGACGCCCGCCAGGGACTCCAAGGCCACAGCCGCGCGGGGGACGGCTCCGGTCCGGGAGGGGGAGGCCGACGTCCTGAAAAAGGAGATGCTAAAGCCCGCGAAGAAGCAGGAGGCGGATCCCGCGGCTTCCGAACAGAGCATTCAGGACAAATTAAAGAAGCTGGAAACGCTGTTGGAAAAGCAGATGGAGGAAAAGGAATCCAGAAAAGAAAGCGTTTCAGATACGACGGAGAAAGAGCCTGTCAAAAAGCAGGATAACGGCGAAAATGAAAAGACAAAAGCCTGCAAGGATCTGATTTACAAGCAGCTTCTGGAGCACGAGGTGGACCGGGATATCGCGGACGCAATTATGGACGAGATTAACACGGCTCTTCCGGTCAACGCGGCGTTAGACCAGATTCTTGCCAGCGTGTATCAGAGGATTATCCTGATGATCGGACAGCCCTATCTCATCGACACAAAGCCGTCTGACAAAACCAAGTTTATCTTTTTTCTGGGATCCACCGGCGTGGGCAAGACTACGACCATCGCCAAGATCGCGTCCCAGCTGAAACTGGAGAAAAAGGCGAAGGTGGCTCTGGTGACAGCGGACACCTACCGGATCGCGGCCGTGGAGCAGTTAAAGACTTACGCCAATATCATGTCCGTTCCCCTGACAGTGGTGTACAGCCCGGAGGAATTGGGCAATGAGATGGAGAATCTGAGCCAGTATGATTACTGCCTGATCGATACGGCGGGACGGTCTCACAAAAATGACGATCAGATCCGGGATATCCGGGAGCTGATCGAGCAGGTGCCGGTGTCGGAGAGACAGGTGTATCTGGTGCTCAACGCGGGCACGAAATACAGCGACTTGAAGGAAATCGCGAGTGTGTACTCCAAAATGACCGATTACAGCATTATATTTACAAAATTAGATGAAACTTCTTCGGCGGGCGTTATGCTGAACATGAGAATGAAGACCAAATGCCCGTTGTCCTATGTGACCTGGGGACAGAACGTGCCGGAGGATATCGGAGAGATTGACGCCCAGAAGGTGGCAAA
>CANPZR010000162.1 GCA_947589175.1 uncultured Lachnospiraceae bacterium
AAAAAGCAGATAACGGGAGTCGAACCCGCCTTTCCAGCTTGGGAAGCTAGCGTTCTACCGATGAACCATATCTGCGTACTCAAAGAGTATATCACACTTCTTTAAAAAAAGCAAGGTTGCAAAAAATAAAAACCTGTGCTATTCTGGTCATTGAGCGGTATTCATAGGAAACTGCATCATACAAAATTTATTTTATCCATAATTTTTCTGCAGGGATGGCGACACCATCCTTCCTATGCGCTCAGCGAATCAATCCACATTTTTTGAAAAGTGTAAACGTGTAAATCATGAATCAGGAAGCGACGCTGTTCGCTCCGGAATGGAGAATGAATATGAAAAATACGGTTGTTACATTTCGCCAGATGAAAGAGAAGGGCGAGAAGATTTCCATGCTGACGGCCTACGATTACTCCACGGCGAAGCTGATGGACGAGGCGGGGGTCAACAGTATTCTTGTGGGAGATTCCCTGGGGAATGTGATCCTCGGCTATGAGGACACGATTTCGGTCACGATGGAGGACATGATTCACCACGGCGCGGCAGTCGCGAGGGGGGCGAAGAACGCCCTGGTCATTATCGACATGCCGTTTATGTCCTACCAGACTTCGGTCTATGACGCGGTGGTCAACGCGGGGCGGCTGATGAAGGAGGGCCGCGCCGGCGCGGTGAAGCTGGAGGGAGGAGCGGAAGTGGTTCCTCAGATCCGCGCGATCACGGCGGCGGGCATTCCGGTGTGCGCCCATCTGGGGCTGACGCCGCAGTCGATTAACGCGTTCGGCGGCTTTAAGGTACAGGGCAAGACAGAGGCCGCGGCGAAGAAACTTCTGGCGGACGCCGAGGCGGTGCAGGAGGCGGGAGCCTTCGCGGTCGTGCTGGAGGGGATTCCGAGAAAGCTCGCGGACCTCATCACGGAAAAGCTCGTGATTCCGACGATCGGCATCGGCGCCGGGAACGGCTGCGACGGACAGGTGCTCGTGTACCAGGATATGCTGGGGATGTTTTCGGATTTTACGCCGAAGTTCGTGAAGTGCTACGCCAAGCTCGGCGAGGTGATGAAGGACGCTTTCGCGAGGTATCGCGAGGAGATTCAGAGCGGCGCGTTCCCAGCGGAAGAGCACGAGTATAAGATGGACGATGATATTATTGAGAAGTTGTATTGATAATAGAAATGGAGACAATGTGAATATAATTCACATTTGCAATTTGTTTCTGAGCGAAAATAAATTGCAAAGCGAACGTAGTTCGCTATGGATGGCAGACGAGAAACTGCATATGTCTCTGTCTGCCCATTCGCGGCAAGTCGCTAAAGCGAATCTTGTTCGCTTAGAAAAGGAGATCAGTGTATGAAAATCGTATCGACGGTAGATGAAGTGAGAAATGAAGTGAAGAAATGGCGGTCGGAGGGGCTCTCCGTGGGGCTGGTGCCCACGATGGGGTATCTCCATGAGGGGCACAAGAGCCTGATTGACCGGGCGGTGGCGGAGAATGACCAGGTGGTGGTCAGCGTATTTGTCAATCCCATCCAGTTCGGCCCCACCGAGGATCTGGCGACGTATCCCAGGGATCTGGAGCGCGACGCGGCGCTCTGCGAACAGGCCGGGGCGGCGCTTATTTTCCACCCGGAAAAAGAGGACATGTATTTTGATGATTTCTGTACCTATATAGATATGGAAAATCTCACGAAGGGGCTGTGCGGAAAGACAAGGCCGACGCATTTCCGCGGCGTATGTACCGTCGTGGGGAAGCTGTTCAACATCGTGCACCCGGACAAGGCGTATTTCGGGCAGAAGGACGCCCAGCAGTTGGCGGTAGTGCGCCGCATGGTGCGTGATCTGAATTTTGACCTCGAGATCGTGGGCTGCCCGATTGTGAGGGAGGAGGACGGGCTTGCAAAGAGCTCCCGCAACACATACCTCTCGCCGGAGGAGCGGAAGGCGGCCGTGATTCTGCACAAGGGACTCATAAAGGGCGAGGAGCTTGTGCGCGCCGGGGAGAAAAGCGCGGCAAAGGTGGCGGAGGCCATCCGGGAAGTAATCGAGACGGAGCCGTTGGCGCGGATCGATTATGTGGAGCTGGTGGATTTTGATACCATTTCGCCCATCGACACCATCACGGGCTCCGTGCTGGCAGCCGTGGCGGTTTATATAGGAAAGACGAGGCTTATCGACAATTTTATTGTGACATTGTGAATATTAGGAGGCTAATGTGAACATAGTTCACATTGGCAATTTGTGAGAAGAACTTTCAGTTCTTTGGAGCGCTCACAAATTGCTTTGCTACGCTCCAGAATGGAGGATTATATGACAATTCAGATGCTGAAGGGAAAAATCCACCGCGCGGTAGTCGTGGAGGCGGAGCTGAATTATGTGGGAAGCATAACGGTAGATCCGGAACTCATGAAAGCGGCGGGCATTTTTGAATATGAAAAGGTACAGATTGTGGATGTGGAGAGCGGCAGCCGCTTTGAGACGTATACCATTTCCGGGGAGCCGGGCAGCGGCATGATTTGTCTGAACGGCGCGGCGGCGCGCATGGTGCAGCCGGGGGACCACATCATTATCATGAGCTACTGCGACATGACGCCGGAGGAGGCGAAGGAGCACAAGCCGAAGGTGGTCTTTGTGGATGAGAAAAATCATATTAGAAAGATTTCCAGCTATGAAAAGCACGGGCAGCTCTCGGAGGATGTCTAGGAACGGAGGTAGCTTATGTTAGAGGGAAAGACGGTAGTCCTGGGGGTTACCGGGAGCATCGCGGCCTACAAAATCGCGAATCTCACCAGCATGTTGGTGAAGCTGAATGCCGACGTCCACGTGCTCATGACGAAAAACGCGGTGAATTTTATCAATCCGATTACATTTGAGACGCTGACGGGGCACAAGTGCTTGGTGGATACCTTTGACCGGAATTTTAATTATAATATAGAACACGTTGCGCTGGGAGAGAGGGCGGATGTGGTGCTTGTCGCGCCTGCTTCCGCCAATATTATTGCCCGGATGGCAAACGGCATGGCGGACGATATGCTGAGTACGACGGTGCTCGCCTGCACCTGTAAAAAAATCGTCGCGCCCGCCATGAACACGAATATGTATGAAAACCCCATCACCCAGTCCAATCTCCAGAAATTGCGGGATTTCGGTATGGAAGTGGTGGAGCCGGACACCGGGCGGCTCGCGTGCCGGGCGGTGGGAAAGGGCAAGATGCCGTCGGAGGAGGCGTTGCTCTCCTACATTCTGCGGGAGATTGAATACCCCCACGACATGGAGGGCAAAAAGGTTCTGATTACGGCGGGAGCGACCAGAGAGGCGCTCGATCCCGTGCGCTACATCACCAATCACTCCACGGGGAAGATGGGGTACGCCCTCGCCACGGTGGCCAGCCGACGCGGCGCGGACGTGACGCTGGTGAGCGCGGTACAGGGAAGGGAGGCGCCGCTCGGCGTGAAAGAGGTTCCCGTGGAGAGCGCGGAGGATATGTTCCTCGCGGTAAAAGAGGCGGCGGGGGAGCAGGATATCATCATCAAGGCCGCCGCGGTGGCGGATTACACCCCGGCGAGCGTGAGCGGGGAGAAGATAAAAAAGCAGGAGGACGAGCTCTCGGTTCCCCTGGTGCGGACGACCGATATTCTGGCGTGGTTAGGCGAGCGCAAGAAGCCCGGCCAGTTCGTGTGCGGATTTTCCATGGAGACGGAAAATCTGCTGGAAAATTCCCGGAAAAAGCGGGAAAAGAAAAAAGCGGACATGATTGTGGCAAACAATCTGCGGGTGGAGGGAGCCGGGTTCGGCACGGATACCAATGTGGTCACGATTATCACGGAGGACGGCGCGGAGGAGCTTCCGATTATGACGAAGGAAGAAGTGGCTGCCGCCATTTTTGACCGCATCCTGCGAAAAGAGCATGAATAATTTTCCAAAAAATTCATATACTGATAGTAGCGTGTCTGTGTCCGGATGGCATGGCACGAATTGACAAATCAGACATAATGTGGTATACTTTGCAATTAGTAGCAATATGTCGTGGTTTTAGATCGGAGGTATATGATTATGATGAATGCCGCAGTAGGAAATGTACGCCGGGCTGTTTCAAAACATATAGGTGGCAGAGTGATGGTGCGATGCAATCTGGGACGTCACAAGTACGACGTGACGGAGGGAGTGATCCGGGAGACATATCCCTGTATTTTTCTCGTAGAAGTCCGGAATGAGGCGGAGAATACCGTTCAGACCGTATCCTACAGCTATACGGACGTGATTACGAAGGACGTGCAGTTGACACTGTGCTGATTTTGGCGGCGCGAAGAAATCGGTAATATCAGGGGGCAAAGGTTTTTGGCCTCAACATTGTAATGGTTCAGACAGAAATGATCTTCCTGTGGCGTGATTCGCTGCGGGGAGATTTTTTTGTTGCTTTTTATTTCATAGTCCGAGCCTGACAAGCATATAGTATACAAACGACCAGCATGACAGGAGGAGTAAACGGTGGGCGACTATATGCGTAAAATCATTTATCTGAGAAAGAGAGAGGGAGGAGTGCAGTCCTCGCAGGCCGGGTTTGTCCGGCTGGAGATGTGGCCGAACCGCTGGCGGCTGCACCTCACTATGCCGGAGGAGCATCCCTTTGGGGGACTTCCCATATATGCGGTGTATGAAAGGGAACAGAAATTGTATCCGATGCTCCTCGGAAAGGTTCCATATGGGCGGGAATGGGATTTTGAGCAGGCCTTTTCCACGAGAAAAATGGAGTGGTATGTGAAGGATATTTTGGGATTTTTTATTGGCAGGCAGGACTGCTATCTGGTGGGGGAGTGCCCGGATTATAAGGGGAGAATCGAGTACGGGAGCATCGTATTTGCCAGACGGCGGGAAGAAGAAAAGAGGCAGCAGGATGTTACGAGTGCAGTCATGACAGGTGCCATAGGCACAATCACGATAGACGCTATGGGCGCTGTGGACGAGACGGCGGAAGCTGGGAACGAAACAAATGCGGATGCGGAAACGGCGGCGAGCGCGGCGGAAATCCCGCGGGGGACGGGTCCTTCTCTGGATTCCCTGCCGGAGATGTACCCCTTTGAGGACGACGAGCTGGAGTGGTGCCGACAGATGGAGCCCCAGGATCTGTTCAAGCTGCCTATGGATTACTGGCACTACGCGAAAAATACTTTTTTGATGCAGGGGTTTTACAATTACAGGCATTTGTTGTATGCTTATAAGGAGGGCAGCTACTATTTGGGAGTGCCGGGGCAGTTCCACCGCAGAGAGCAATTTTTGGCGGGAGAGTTCGGATTTGACCGGTTCAAGGGCACGAAGAAGAAGAGAGTGACGATGGGGGACTACGGATATTGGATGAAACGTTTATGAGGGCGGCCATTGCCCAGGCCAAGAGGGCGTATCGGCGTCAGGAGACGCCGATCGGCTGCGTGATCGTACATCAGGGACAGATCATAGCGAGAGGATACAATAAGAGGAACTGGAAGAAAAACACGCTGGCCCACGCGGAGATTCTGGCGATTAACAAGGCGAGCAGGGTCTTGGGGGACTGGCGGCTGGAAGATTGCACCATGTATATTACCCTGGAGCCGTGTCCCATGTGCGCCGGGGCGATTGTGCAGGCGCGGATTCCCAGAGTGGTCATCGGCAGCATGAATCCCAAGGCCGGATGCGCCGGTTCTGTGCTGAATCTCTTGCAGAATCCGGGGTTCAATCACCAGGCGGAGATAGTCACGGGAGTGCTGGGCGCGCAGTGCAGCGAACTGATGACAGATTTTTTCAAAGAACTCCGTCAGAGAAAAAAACATCAGGTGCAGGTTGACATGAGAGAGTAAAACGGCTATAATCAGCATGTATCGTAAGTTGTCAGATTTCCGCGCAGCCGGGGAGTCAGCGGTGCCCTGTACCTGCAATCCGCTATAGCAGGGGTGTTGTCCCGCCGAGGGCTGGAAGACGGAGAGCTGCCCGGAGAAAGTGGCGTTGACGCCTGGGTCTCGTGCAACAGGAACTTGTGAACCGTGTCAGGTCAGGAATGAAGCAGCACTAAGCAATCCTTTCTGTGTGACGCGAGGG
>CANPZR010000163.1 GCA_947589175.1 uncultured Lachnospiraceae bacterium
GGCTTGTCCGTCGCTCGAAAAACCTTGATTTTCCAGTGTTTTCAAAAGTATCGTTATCTAACGTCAGCTTTTGACCGTCCGCATTTTCAGAGAATGCTTGAGGATATAAAAAGCGGCGTAATCGACTGCGTGATTGTCAAGGACCTGAGCCGATTCGGACGTGAGTACATTGATTCCGGGATGTATATTGAAAGGCTGTTTCCGGCTCTTGGCGTGCGTTTTATCGCCATAAACGATCATGTGGATACGGCAGACGGCAGTCAGGACGACATCATCCTGCCGTTCAAAAATCTTATGAATGACGCGTATTGCCGCGACATCAGCATTAAAATAAGGAGCCATCTTGCTGTAAAGAGAAAGAATGGCGAGTATGTCGGGGCTTTTGTGCCATATGGGTACGAAAAGCAGAAAGGTGATCCGCATAAGATTGTTCCCGATCTTTATGCGGCTGGGATTGTCCAGAAGATTTTCCAGTTGAAACTGGACGGATACAGTCAGAATAAGATTGCCGACTGGTTAAATGAAAGGGGGATTCTGTGCCCGATGGAATACAAGCGCAGCCGGGGAATCCGGGTGACAGAGAATTTTAAGACGCATGAGGAGGCGGCATGGTCCCCTGTATCGGTGCGGCGCATACTGGAAAATGAAATTTATACGGGAGTGCTGATCCAGGGCAGGCGTTCAACACCGAATAATAAGGTGAAAAAACTGTTATTGAAGCCAGAGAGTGAGTGGGTAAGAATTGAGAACAGCCATGAACCTATTATAAACAGGAGGGAATTTCTGCTTGTGCAAAGGCTTCTGAAAATGGATTCAAGAACTTCTCCGCATGAAGATTCTGTTTATCCGCTGTCCGGTCTGGTGATATGCGGGGACTGCGGGGCGCCGATGGTAAAAAGGGACGTCCCGGCAGGCGGAAAGGTGTATTCCTATTATATATGCTCAAGGCACGATACCAAAAAGGATTGCAGCCCCCACCGCATTCCAAAGGACCGGTTGGAAAGCGATGTGCTGTCACTGCTTCAGGCGCATATAGCGAATGTGCTGGATCTGCAAAAGATTCTTGAATATGTTGACATTGTCCCATTTCAGCAGATGGAATTGCGGGAACTGGAAAATCGTAAGGAAGAATTAGAAGAAAGGGTGGCAAGGAACAAAAGACTCAGGGATCATCTGTATGAGGATATGAAAGAAGGCATTATCCTACAGGAAGATTATATGGAGATGTATGAGGGATATACCGCCAAAAAAAGAAATGCGGAAGCTGCGCTCCGGTCACTGGAACAGGAAATATCTTCTGTCCTTGAACAGTCCTCGGATAAGTTCCAATGGCTTTCCTATTTTAAAGAACATAAAAATGTCAGGGAGCTGACGAGAACCGTAGCGGTGGAACTGATAGACAGGATTCGGATCATGGATAAAAAGCATATTGAGGTGATTTTTAATTTTGACGACTGTTACCAATCAATGCTAGAAAAACTGGAAAAGATGGGCTGCAAGATAGAAAATGCCGATGGCAGACTGGCGATTAGCGGGAAAGAGGTGGGATGATGGCAAGAAAGTCGAGAAAAACAGATTCTTTGTACGCTGTCGGACAGGGCAAGACAGAGGGAGTCTTAATTCCAAATGAAGTGAAGCCTTCTTTTGCCGGCTTTCATGCAGGGCTTTATGCAAGGCTTTCACTTGAGAGCGAATTGAACCGGGAGAGAAATACCATTGAGAACCAGATGGCTCTTTTGCAGGATTTCGTTTCCGGCAGGGATGATATTGAAGTAGTGAGGGAATATTTTGATATAAGCAAGACAGGGACGAACTTTGACCGGCCGGGTTTTGCGGAAATGATGCAGGATATCCGTGATGGGAAGATTAACTGTGTTATTGTAAAGGACTTGTCCAGGCTGGGGAGAAACTATGTTGACGCCGGGAATTATATCGAAAGGGTGTTTCCGTTTTTTCATGTCAGATTCATTGCGGTAAATGACCATTATGATTCTGAAAGAGAAGGCAGCGGGCTTATGGTCGGACTCTCCAACATTTTCAATGAACATTATGCCAGGGACATTTCCCGAAAAATTAAGTCCTCGAATAAAAGCAGCTGGAAAAAAGGAGAGTGCGTGGCAGGTTGTCTGGCATACGGCCTGATGAAAGATCTGAAAGATAAGCATCGGATTGTCCCGGACCCGGAAGTGGCTGAAAATGTGACAAGGATTTTTGAACTGTTCATAGAGTACAAGAACTATTCCAAGGTGGCGCGGATTCTGACGCAGGAAGGGATTGTGTGCCCCAAGGCATATTTTACAAAGAAAAGGACTGGGGAGATACCGGAGGGTATGAATGTCAGCTGGATTGGCACATCCGTAAGGGAAATTCTGAAGAACCGGTATTATATTGGAGACAGTGTGCATGGCAAGACGGAGAAATTCCCGCTCAGGGGGAAAAAGCGGGAAATCCGGGATCAGAAGGAATGGATGGTTGTTGAAAATACCCATGAGGCGCTTGTGTCAAGAGAATTGTTTGAACAGGCTCAGGAGGTTATCGCGGAGATCAAGCATAAACATGAGCATCCCCAAGAGCCGGGGATCTTTTCCGTGAGCAGCATGAATCTGTTAAAGGACCATATCTTTTGTGCGGACTGTGGCAGAAAAATGTATTTAAAAAAGCAACGCCGTACCAGACCGCAGTATTATTGCAGCGGTAACGCCAGATATAAGCCATGCTGCGGGGAAGGACATTATGTGATGCTGGAAGAAGTGGAAAATGCTGTAATGAAGGTGATTCATGCGCATATTGTTATAGGTCTGGATAAGGCGTCAATGCTCCGCCGGCTCAATAGGAGACAGGGAAGCATAAGGAAGTTTGATTGGATTGGAAAAGAAATCAGCCGGATCCATGCGGAACTAAACAAGCTGAAAGAGCATAAACAGGCTTTATATGTTGATTTTTCCTCGGATATCATTGATTTGGAGCAATACCGGGAATATCTTGACCATGATAAACAGATGGAGAAAAGCCTTTCCGATAAACTTTCTGATCTTGCAGCATACCAAAAAACGTATGACAGAAATCATCCCGTGCCGCAGGACTGGGAGAAGCTCTTTGAAACATATAAGAATAAGAGAAAGCTGACCAAAGAGATTGTGGAGGCATTTGTTGACCGGGTAGAGGTGCATAAAGACAAATCACTGGAAATCCGCCTGAAATACGATGATATTTTGAAAGATACGGTGGAGATAGCAGAGAAAAGAGGTGCGGAAGATGGTAAATGACAGGGTGATTGCTAAGTATATCCGCCTTTCTTCTGAGGATCTGGATGTGGAAACGGGAGAAAAGGAAGAAAGTGTCAGCGTGACAGCCCAGAGGAAACTGATAGAAAACTATATCTATGAACATACGGAATTTGCGGGATTCCCGGTAAAGGAATATGTGGATGACGGCTTCAGCGGGACTAATTTTGACCGCCCGGCGTTTCAGCGGATGATGGATGACGCAAGACGGGGAAAGCTCTCGGTCATTATTGTAAAAGACCTGTCACGGTTCGGGCGGGATCATCTGGAGGTGGGAAACTATCTGGAGCGGATTCTTCCTATATTACAAGTACGGCTGATAGCAGTTAATGACGGATATGACAGCGCGTGCTTTGACGGCATGACCGGCGGGATGAGCGTTGCGCTCCACAACATCATCAATGCTATGTACAGCCGGGATCTATCTGCCAAGGTAAAGAGCGCCCAGCGGACAAGGGCAGAACGGGGCGAGTGCCTTGCTGCCATTCCGGCATTTGGGTATATGAAAGATCCCGCGGATAAGCACCATTTGCTCATTGACAATGAAGCTGCAGAGACTGTAAAGCAGATTTTTGAACTTGTGGCAAGTGGAAAGAAAAAAAGAGAGATTATTTCTTATCTTAATAGCAACGGGATTATGACGCCGGCAGAATATAAGGCGCTTCATGGAATAAGAAAGATAGCCGTCACGAATACCAGAACAAGATTGTGGGATGCAGGCACAATCAACGGAATAATCAGAAATGAGTGCTATATCGGCGTAAGTGTATGGAATAAAACCGGAAATGTCTGTCCGGGAAGCGGAAAACAGGTAAAAAAAGACAAGTCCGAGTGGATCAGAGCTGAGGGAACTCATGAGCCGATTGTATCAAAAGAGTTATTCTGTAAAGCGAATGAAGTGCTTGAAAAAAGCCGCAGGAACCGCAGCACCGTTAGAACATCGGGAACAAGAAAAGCCTTGTTTATCTGTCCTTACTGCAATCACGCCCTTCGCAAGACAACATCAAAGAAAAGGTATGTCTGCCGCATGGCTTCTTCATCCGGGATAGAAGGCTGCAAAACATTACGCATAGACAGGGAAAAGCTGGAACGGACCATTCTGGAACTCGTAAATGTTACCTCATTGCTGGCAGAACAGCCATCAGGAGACCAAAAGTTTAAGGGAGGAACAGCGGCGGGAGACAGTGAATTTTCATTTCGTTTGGGGCAGATTGGGCAGGAACAGCTTCGCAAAAAGTCAGAAAAATTAAAGATATATACGGATTATCGGAGCGGCAGTCTCACGAAAGAAGCTTATCTGGAAGCGTATGAAAAGATTGTGAAGCAGCTTTCCAACCTAGCTAAAGAAGAAGAACAGTTGAAAAGGAAGGAAGAAGAATGGCAGGAAAAGCAGGGCAGAATCGCTTTAGAAACCGATAAACTCAAAGCAGCCTCCGCCTTGAAGGAATTTGATAAGGGAAAACTGCTTACCGTCATTGAAAAAGTGCTTGTGTACGACGACGAGCATATAGAAGTCAGATGGAAGTGCAGGGAGTTTAATGAAATGTCTATTGCAGACCGTCAATATCGCAGAGAACCTTCAGTGGAAGATGGCATGCCAGGAGAGAAGCTGATTAGGCGCTAATTAAAAGAAAATAGAGCATTAACACTAAGAAGTGCGGGAAAAGTCTTGCACTTCTTCTTTTTTGCAGAAAGAGGGAAGTCTGTCTGCTGAAAAGCGTGGAATAACGGAGAGAGATATGGTATACTGTATTTGCTTGAGAATGAAATTTAGAGAGTAGTAAAAGATTTAAAGTTGCTAACTCTTTCTTGATGGGAATGTTATGTAGAGAGGATGACAAAAGCCGTGTAAATAGCTTATGCAATAATACATCTAAAAGAATCAAAAAATTCAAAAAAAATTTTAGATGTTACTTGACATAAGCAGATGATGCATTTAACGGTTGCAGTAGTCTGAAAGAAATTGAACTGCCAGAGGGCGTGGTGAGCATCGGCGCATTCGCATTTATGGATTGTGGAAATATACAAAGCATCACAATACCAAAGAATGTGACTAGTATTGGCGCAGGAGCATTTGAGGGTTGTTACAACCTGGAAAATGTCGAGTTGCCGGAAAATATAACAATAATTGAAGGCCGTACATTTTGTGGATGTCACAGACTGGAAAGTGTTAAGATTCCAGAAGGTGTGACGGAAATTGGGAATTATGCATTTGGCGTTTGCAGTAATCTGAAAGAAGTTAAACTGCCAGAGGCTTTGACAAAAATCGGAAATACGGTGTTTGATGGATGTGAAAGTCTGGTAAGTATCATAATACCAGAGAAAGTGACCAGTATTGGTCCGGGGGCGTTTTATGAGTGCAGTAGTCTGGAAAGTATTGAGTTGCCCGACGGAATAGAGCTCATCGATACCAGTACATTTCGCTACTGTAGCAGTTTGAAAAGTATTATCATACCAGAAAGTGTGACCCAAATTAAAGACGACGCGTTTGCCTATTGTGATGAGCTGACGAGCATTACCATACCAGGAAATGTGACCAAAATTGAGAGCTATGCGTTTGCCCATTGTGGTGAGCTGGCGAGCATTATCATACCAGGAAGTGTGACCCAAATTAAGAGTGATGTGTTTGAAGGATGCGACAAGCTGACGAGCATTAATTGGGATGGCGTGATGTATGCGAGTCTGGATGAATTTTTGACGAAATTTTGGGAAAAGTATCCGAATTTAAACGACGATGAAGATGAGTAATAATTGCAGTT
>CANPZR010000164.1 GCA_947589175.1 uncultured Lachnospiraceae bacterium
CTGTTTTCCCGCAAGCCCTTCCCGGCGCCCTGCGATACTAAGGTTGGTACAGGGGGAGCCGAAAGTAATGATGTCCACCGGTTCAATATTCGCGCCATTGATGGCAGATACATCCCCCAGGTGGGTCATCTCCGGGAGCCGCTTCGTGGTCACCCGTATGGGAAACGGTTCGATCTCCGAAGCCCATACAGGGGTGATGCCCGCCAGCATCCCGCCAAGGGGAAATCCCCCAGACCCATCGAACAGGCTCCCCAGCTTCAAGCTATCCACCGATGCCGACCTCTTTCACAAGGTTCGCATAGGGGATGCGCTCACCGTTGCGAAGAACGTGGACCCCAGCTGCGTCGCCGGTACCTTCCACATATCGCCGAAGGCGGCAAGACCGCCGCCCTCAAGGCGGCCCTCTCCGCTTGGGGCGATCCGGAGCGACTCATGGTCAACTTCAACGCCACCCAGGTGGGCCTGGAACGGACAGCTGCCTTCTATTGCGACTTGCCGCTGGGCATCGATGAGCGGCAGCTGGCCGGGAATAACCAGGGGGCGCTTGAGAAAATCGTGTACATGATTGCCAGCGGCACCGGCAAAATCAGAGGAGCCAAGGCCGGCGGCATTCAGACCGTCCACCAATGGCGCACCGTCGCACTGGCAACCGGCGAGGAGCCTCTCAGCACCGAAACCACCCAGACCGGCGTGAGCACCCGTGTGCTGGAGATGCTTTCCCCGGTTGTAGGCATGAATGAGCACTTTGCCGCTTTGATTGCTGATGACCTTGATTTTCTCAAACTTGGCAAAATTCTGGAGTTCATCGAGCGTCATGGACAATTCCGTGGGCATCCTCACACCTCCATCTGTGCCAATGCCGCCTTGATGGCCTGCCGCAGCTTGGCGGCCTTCGCCTCATCGGTCTGCTCGATCTTGGCAAGCAAGGCCGACATCTTATTGAAGTCCTCCTGCCATGCGGAGTAGCGGACCTTGAACTCGGACACGCTGGGATCAGCGGCGGCAAGCTTCTTCTCCATAGACCGGATGGTTTCAGCCGTCTCGGATCTGACCTGCGCCACCGCCTCACTGGTCAGCGCGTCCTTCTCCTCCTGGGTAAGCTCCCGCACCGTGGGTTCCTTGGCCTTAAGGTCCTCCAGCTCCTTCCGAGCCGCCGCAAGAGCCTCCTCGGCGGCCTTGCGCTTTTCTTCGGCCTTCGCTTTGGCGTCCTTGGCCTTGCTCACCTTCTCGGCCATCTCAGCAATGGCGGCCTTTCTGGCGGCTTCAACGGCCCCGGCATCCGGTTCCGTCGGACGGCTCCGCAATTCCTCAAGCTGGGCCTCAAGCTCGCTAAGCTCGGCGGTCTTCCGGTTCAGAGCATCGGTTGTCGTTTTCGACTGCTGTTTCGCGGCCTCCAGCTTCATCTCAAAGCCCTTGGCTCGGTTTTCAGCAGACTGGACATCGGCTCTTGCGGCATCCAGCTCCACGCCGGCGGCGGTCAGCTTGGCCTCATATACCCGGACCTTATCGGTAAGCTCCTCGCTCATCCGGGCGGCTTCGCTCTTGAGCTTTCGGATCTCATCCTGGGCGGAGGCGGCCTCCTCCTCGGCGGCGTCTCTGGCCTTGATAGCCTCGGCCAGCTCACGAGTGGACATGCTCTCCACATCGTGTTCCTCCACGAACCGGGCCCTCTCCTCCTCATCAGGGATGGCAAGCAGGCTCAGGGCTTTGGAGTAGGTCAAATTCCCAAACGTCTGGGATTTTGCCGTTCCTCCGAAAAGGCTCTGCTGGCTGTCGCCGTACTCGCGGAAGATCCTCATAAAATTCTGCGCCGTAGACTGAGAGTAGTCCAACTCCCTCTTAAGCCACGGTCCCCATTCGCCATGGGGAAGCATCGCCTTGGCTTCCTCAAGCCTCCGGCCTATCTCAATGGCATAGCTGAGAACTATGCCCTGGACCTGATGCTGGAGGGTGCGGATCTCAAGCGCAACGGTATCGGCTGTTCTCGCCGGCGCCGAAGATTCCACGGTTTGCAATTCGGTACTCATGCTGCTGCTCCTTTCTTGTCCTTGGGCAGCTTGGGCCGCCCGTCTTTATCACGCTGGCTGCCTTTTTTGAGCCAGTCCAGCCAGGTGTCGATGAAGTCCTTGTAGACTTCGCGCGGGTCCGGAGCAAAACGCCCCTTGGCGGTATATAACCCCTCATTCCTGTATCCGTGGATCTGCCGGAGCTTATTTCCATCCATCTCGATGGTAAGCCACGGTTCATCTGGATGCGCCGCCTTACGCATAAACAGGATCGTAGTCCTCCCGGCTAAGTGGCGGTCCGCATAGCCTCCCACGCAGTGCTGGAGCTTTCGGCCCTCGGCCAGTATCTCATCCCCATCGGCGGGGACTCGAATCACATAGCCATCCAGCTCAAAGGCATACTTTTTTTCCAGTGTCGGTTTTCGCTCAGGATACGCCGCCTTTTTCTTCTCGAAATCCTCCTCCTGCTGGCGTACCTCCTCTCGTTGGCGCTCCAGCCGCTCCCGCCGCTCTCGTTCCAAAACATTCCTGTGCCTGTCGGTAGCCGAATCGTGCGCCGGGCCTAACGGTCTGGGCATCAGCACATTCTCGTGGTGGAGCTGATATCCCAAAGCCTGGGCCGCAGTCAGATAATCCTTCCATGCGTGCAACGCAGCTCCTATGCTGGGCATCCCTCCGAACCTGGCACATCCAACGTGCTCTGCCAAGTAACGGATCAGTTTCTCCGGTGGAATGCTCCATTCCTTTGCGGCCATGAAGGTGTCTCGAATATTAAGGCCATTCCTCAGCCATTCCGCGCATTGGGGTATAGGTACTTTTCTCTTCAGCTTTTTGTAGAGCGTCAGTATTTCTACATCCCGATTTGTTCCGAGGAACGTTTTCATGTCCTGGCGGTTCAGTCCGAATGCTTTAGCCGGGTTCTCCTCGTTCCAGTTGATGACCAGGGCATTTTTGACACCTCGCTCCGCGAGATCCCGGACCACTTCTGTCATTCCCGCCTTCATCAACATCTCGATCTGCCGTGGGTAAAAGCAACAGGCTTCCAGGAACTCCAGAAAGTAGCTGCTATGCTCAAAGAAGGTTTCTGCCATGCAATAGCGGAACGGGCTCTGCTGAACCTGATCAAGCCCTATGACATCGTAACCCATACCATAATCGGCGTTGGCGTAGAACGGGCCGTGTATGTGCCAGCGGCCTTTCGTGAGCGGACCGTCCTGGCGGTCGATGCCAGTAAATGCGTAGGTGTAATAATACCTGGTAGTGCATTCGGCCAGCCCCGGTTTGAAGCGGTACACCCCCAGCAGGTGGCAAGTCGGATATCCTGTCAGCTCGTGGTTGTAATTTACGGTGTAGTGCTTCGCGCAATCGTAGGCTCTTGCCCACAGGTACTCGCCGTCCCACCGAAGGACCACTGCCCGACGGTACCGGCTCAAATTTTCGCGCCGACCTGTACGCCCCAGCTCCTTGACGATGGTCATCCTGCCGCAGTACGGACACTTGACATCTTCTTCCGGAGCTCTCTGATACGAGTTTTTCGGCTCCCGCTGGTGTTCCACCATCATCACAAACCGCTCATCCGCGCTTTGATTTGGCCATGGCGGAAGCTCTATGTGTTGATGGCAGCAGGTAGTCCACAGCTCATCCGTCCGGGAACGGCGGAATATGTACGCCGGGAACAGTGTATCGATGGCCTCCAGCTCTTTTTGGCTCAACGGGGGTGCCGACTCCGCGAATCGAGTGGCTTCTTCTTGTCTTGTCACTTCTCACGCCCCCGATCAAAGGAAGTCCTCAAGGTTCAGGACAGTCACTTTGGATTCGGCCTCCTCAGGCTCCTCATCCTCCACGGAGGCGCAAAGGTTCACCGTCATATGGAACTTGACGTCGGCGCCGGGGAAGTAAAACCTCACCGCCCGGCGGAATGCCTCCAGGTCGGAAAGCGAGCTTCCGCACCCCTTGGACACCGTCTTCATGCACTCCTCAAAGGAGCCGCCCTGCACGACCGCCTGCGCAAATTCCGCATCCTGCTGGCAGAAGGTATCCAGTGCTTTGTACACATCCTCTTTCATGAGGCTTCCGTAGCGGTCGAGCTTGGCTGCCTTCTTTTCGGACGTGAGCTTTTTCGACGCTCTTTCATACCATTCGTTCATTTTCTACAACCTTTCTCTTGCGCCCGGCCTCGAAAGGTGTTATAATCCTCACAGGTCGAGCTTTTTCTGATTTGTTTTCGGCCCACAAGTCTCTCCATGTGCCCGCATGGAGGGGCTTTTTTATTCCCTCACCGTTGCCGTCCTGTATGCATTGCCCTTCTCGTTCCGCTTCAAGCCGATCCGAGAGCCACACTTGATGCAAGGGATCTCAATCTCGCTTGAGGTGGCGTTCGTGCGGTATTTCGCCTCCTTTCCACAGGTACATTCGGCATAGGCCGGAAGGGCGGTGCGCTTGTCCAGCGGCGTATCGTGGCCGCAGAGCTTGCAGTGGGTGTAGGAGATAGGCTCGCGGGCCGTAAAAGCGGCCACATTACCGCACTCCTCGCACTCGGCGATTATGAACCCCCTCACGGGAATCGGGGCGTCTTCTGCCGTCTGGGGCGTCTCGCCCACACCGTTGGCGGTCTGGTTCCAGGTTTCGCGCTTGCCGAATACCCGCTCGACCCTGCTGATGGGCCGCTCCGGCTTCGGATCATCAGCCCGTATAGATGCGGTCCACTCGGTGACAAACGTATCCAGCGGCTTGGTGGGGATGCCGAGCTTGGCGGCGAGGGCCTGCTCAACAAGTGCCCCCTCGCTCTCCTCCCAGCCGGGGAGCAGCAGGACCATGTCTGCGGCCTCCAGCATCGCAAGGGAAACTCTCATGTAGTCCCGCTGTTCCAGACCGAGCGGCTGTGTGGCGGGGTTCAGAGGGATATTCCCGGCGGCCTTCACCGCCTCGGCTGCGCTCTCGAACTCCTTCTTGTAGGTGTCCAGTCGGGAGGTGATGGGTCCCGACAGGAAGATTTTCATGGGCTTGTCCATATCATATTGTCCTTTCGTATGTATTTCCTTCAGCCAAATGGCTGTTAAGGTTCCGAAACAGTACCCTTCATCAGCTCCATCCTATCCTTTTCCCGCACCGAGGACAGTGGGAGTGGTATGACTGAACGCGGCCACTGCAGGCCGGACACAGCCAGACTCCGTTTTTGTGCTTTGGCTTGTCCTGAAGCTCATATTTAGAGTGCATATTCCGATACTGCTTTACGAGTGACTGGTAATCATGAAGGACATCGAGTACCGTGTCGAAGTCAGTGCATCCCTCTCCGGCCATAGCGGCCAGGATACGGATGGACTCTGCCAATGCCTCGGCCTTTTTGGTCCGGGCGTCCATGGCTTTGTGAAGCTCACTCAGCTCGATGATCACATCTTTAAGTGGCATTGGGTCAGGCATGATTTGTTCCTCCCGAATGGTGGAGCTGCTTGATGACTTTAATTGCTTTGTCTGTGGTCCCGTACCCGGCATCCTTCAATGCTTGAAGTATTGCGCAGGCGCATCTTAGCGACTCAACATCTTTTGCTCCAAACCCATCACACGTTTCCCCGCCCTCATCCTCGACCTCGTCGGCGATGCTCTCGGCTATCTCGGCCAGATCCCCCAAAACGGAGACTAATTTTTTGTTCTTAAAATTCAACATCTTCCAATCCTTTCTGCACTTACCCATCCGAAAACGATAAGGCACATATTGGCGGCCTTCGTCTGGTGAGCATATAAGGGCATTTTCACCGGGTAGGCCACGAGTGGCTTCGGATCCGGATTGACCCGCTCCCGGTCCACCGCATCCTGGACGGCGTGAAGCTTGGCCCGATACTCCGCGATCCCCGGAGGGAGCTGGACGATGCTGGCGAGCTTGTCCAACAACTCCATGTCGGCTGTCCCGATGAGCAGTTGGCTCTTTTTATCCCAGCGGAGCTTGTTCCATGACTTCATTATGGCAAACTGGACGTTATCGGCCTCCTTAATCAGGAGGGTATTGCCCT
>CANPZR010000165.1 GCA_947589175.1 uncultured Lachnospiraceae bacterium
GGAGCTTTTCAAACTCGACGATCGCCATTTTCAGCGTGTTGTCGAGCATCGCTCCCACTCTCTCATCGAACGCCTTTTTCTCATTTTCCGACTTCCGCGTGTCGTCTGGCGTCGCCCTCGTTCCCTCATCGAACGCCTTTTTCTCATTTCCCGGCTTCCGCGTGTGGGCAGCGAGAAACGGATTATAACAGCCCTTCCGGCGGTCCTGCTCCAGATCCATGACCGCGTCCATCATGTAAATAAATTTCCCCAGATAAAATCCGAACTGCCGCAAAATATCCTGAAAGGCATCCTCCCGCCAGACAAACAACTCCGCCATCAGCGTCCCGAAAGGCTTTGCCGCAGCGTCTATGTCCGCGCAGTTCTCCCGCTCCCGCCTGGCAAGCTCCGCCAAGGAACTCTCCAGCGCCTCCGCCTGCCTCGGATACTTCGCCGCGACCCAGCGCCTTTTGCGTGAAAAAGCCTTCATGCCCAAAAGCCCCGACAGCTTCCGCTCATCCTCCCAGTCGTCCTTGAAATGGTCGTGGGACAGCAGGATATTCATGTCCGCCGCGTAGGCGCTCGCCTCATTTGTCAGCATGTACTGCCGCTTTCCCGGATGAATCAGGCACCGCCGCCGCGCCTCCTCCGTCGCCGGCTCGTAGAGAGACGTCAGAAGAAGAACGAGAAATGTCATATCGTAGGTCAGCGTCATCTGCCCCAGCCGCCCGTATTTTTTCTTGAGAGTCCGGCACAGGCCGCAGTAAAAACCCCGGTATCTGGCAAATTCCCGGATTTTCATCTCCGGCTTATTGGCGGTCACATACCCAAACATGGCGCACCTCCCGCTCAGGTCTTTTTGATAAATTCAAAGCGGCACTTGGGACAGGTAATAGCAATTTTACCCTTTCCCTTCGGCACCCGGATAATCTGATGGCATTTCGGACAGCGGAACAGCCGTTTCGTGCCTTTTCTCTCCTGAAAACGGAGCTTTATATATTTAAAATAATTTTTCACCGGGTTCCATATTTTTAAAAACTTCTGATTTTCCGCCGATCTCCTGTAAATGTTCCGTGAAAAGCACCGGAAGAACCAGAGGAAAAAAATCGCGTAGCCGACCACCATGAGGACGGGGCCCGCAACGGTCCTCCGGAAAATCGTCTGGAACACGACCACGATCAGATATACCACCAGAGTAAACGTGGATAGCTGATCCGTGCCGTACCTGCCATACATAAACCTGCGAAACCAGTTCATCCAATCCCTCCATTCCAAAGACATTCTCCTAATTTCCAAAAATAAGAATGCTCTCCTGCTGCATGCAACACTTTTATCATACATATATATACTTATTCATATATACTTAAAATCCTATCTTACATGATAAATGTGAATTTCTCATGAATTTTTCTCGTAGGGATTTACATGCACCATGCAGTGCTTGACCTCGCGAAAATTCTTCTCCACCTGCGTGTGAACTCCTTCCGCGATCTCGTGGGCGTCTCGCAGCTTCATGTCGCCGTCCACGCCGATCTCGATATCCACATACGCCTTGTTGCCGAACATCCTCGTCTTGATGTCGTCAATGCTCATCACGCCGGGCTGGCGCCTCGCGACCCCCTTAATCGCCTCCACCGTCCGGTCGTCCAGGGACTCGTCCGTCATCCCGCGGGCCGCGTCCCGGAAAATTTCCACGGCCGCCTTCAAAATAAACACGCAAATCACGACGCTGGCAAGGGGATCCAGAATCGGGTATCCCATCTTCGCCCCCAGGACGCCCACAAAGCTGCCCACCGAGGACAGCGCGTCCGACCGGTGATGCCAGGCGTCCGCCTTCAGCGCCCCGGAGCGGATTCTCTCCGCCGCCCGGATTGTGTACCAGTACATGCCCTCCTTCACGGCAATCGATATCACCGCCATAATCAGAGGAAGCATCCCCGGCACGATTCCGCTGCTCCCCTCCGCCTCGGAAATAATGGTCTTTATGCCGCTGTAACCGATTCCTATGCCCGTAACGCCCAATGTCAGCGCCAGCAAAAGAGCCGCCACGCTCTCCAGCCGCTCATGCCCGTAGGGGTGATTTTTATCCGACTCCTTGCCTGCCACCTTCACCCCGATAATGACAATGACCGTGCTGAACACATCCGACGCCGAGTGCACCGCGTCCGAAATCATCGCGCTCGAACGCCCGAAAATGCCCGCCGCCAGCTTCCCCAGCGCCAGCAGCACATTTACCAAAATGCTGTTTCGCGAGACGCGCAGGGCCGTCTGTTCTTCTGTTGCCTCTGTTCTCATAGTTCCACACTTTTCCCCGATTTTGTTTTTTTAATTAGAATAACACAAATGCGCCTGTCCTGCAAGTTCTGACAGGGGAAGTTTTGGGGGCGTAGATTGGACCAAGCAAAAGATTCCTGTCCCCTGAAATTTTGTAATAAATATCATTACGCATGAATACGCTCTTTTAACGCCTCCTGCAATACCTGTGAAAAATTAATATCCCGTTCCAAGGCAGCAGCGTTCAGCCAGGCAGGCAACGTGACCATGCGATTTACAGATCTGTTTTCTTGAGCCATACGAATAGAAGGCATATAAACATCAATAAGCGCTACCATTTCATTTTCTTCTGTACGAATATGAGAAAGCGGAGATGGATCCGGAATATCTTCCCCATCCTCTTCCAGACCGAAAATAGTAATCCCAAGCAATTCTCTGGCCGAAAGAAGCGCATCCGCATCATCTACACCGCTTGTCGCCACATCCAGATCCGGAAATACAACTGCAATCTCTTTCCCTTTTTCACAAGTAAATATAGCTGGAAAAAAATAACGTTCCTTTTTTTGATCTTTTTTCATGATCTTGTCTCCTTCTATGAAATCTTGGTCCAGGCAATTCAGAGCTTATCTAAATAACAGCCCTGACTACCGCTCTATGCAATCAAGTGTCTTTCTCGGTATATCCTTATCCGGGTGTTTCACTGTTACACGACCTTTTTTGGTGGGATGTTTATACTGATGATGACTTCCTTCAATATTAACCTCATACCATCCGTCTTGCTTCAAAATTTTAATAACTTCTCTCGATGAATAGCTTTTCATATGTCCCCCCTAGCACGATAACATATATTGATATATATGTCAACATCATTTATATTGACTTCGATTATACTCTGCCTCTTAGCAGAATGTCAATTGTTGTCTAGCACAAGCTTGTAGCAGCCCATCAGAATCTGACACATCCTTTTGCATTTCTCAAAACTCCCATTCCCCCCATTTCCCTTTTGTCAGACTCGAAGATCCGGAATACTTCATAGGATCTTTTTTCCAGCCGCTAAAATACCACATTTCTTTAGTATTCTTCTTATTGCTTATAAAATAAGATGTTTTATGCTTTTTATATTTTACGCAAATCAGATAACCACTTCTTAATGTTTTGCATTTACAGATTCGGGCAGTCCATTCAACCTTGCGAGTGTCTCGGGAATAAAACACCATCTTGCTCCTTTTGAATTTTATATCCCATCCGCCAGAAGAGTTGCTTGTCCACCATGTATTCCCTACTTTATCATATACTTTTTGATTTAATGAATAGGCCTGTGCTCTCTCTGATACGCACATAACACTGCAAACTAAAAGAATACAGCAGATACAGCAAAATTTCATTTTCAGTTTAATATTTTCCATCATTCTCATAATCATCCTCCTCAACATCTATTCTATTGCCCGAAAATGCCTTTACTATCGAGTTGCCGGATTTGTTGTCAACTTTTTCCTCTTTCAAAAGTTACTTCAAAATCCCTGACATCTAATCCACTCACTCAATTTGCGTTATCTAATCCGAGGTCACAACCTGACACACATTTTCGCACCAGGTATGATGGTTCCGATGCTTTTACCTGTTTTCTTTCCCCACCTGCCGCTTGGGAGACGGACGGATTGATACATAATATGTTAGACATATCGGTAAAAACAATAATGATTGTGTCTAAAACTAAACTTCTGCCTACTTCTCCCCGTATTTCGAATCCTCATGCACCTTGCGCTCATACTCCTGACGGAGCTCCATCGTGTACTCCATAGGCCGATCTATAATGCTGCTGACATCTTCTAATGATTGATTTCTCTCAAACAAACGGAACGCAACGCTCCTTTTTTCTCTCTCCTCGCCTGCTTCTATGCCCGACTGACGACCCTCATTCCAGCCCGACTGGCGGCCCTCATCCCAGCCCTGACTATAGCACTCTTCGCCGATTTTCATTCCCAGTCCCGTCATTTTATCTACCTCCCTCCAGAGCTCTTTATTCTCCGAAAAATCTATGTACTTTTTTACTGTTTCCCAAAAGTTGTCCTTGTGCGGATACATGATGGCGTGCAAAAATTCCAGCATCCCGTTCTTGTCCGCATACTCTCCCGCCTTTTCTTTCTCATCGTTTTCCATCTCGCGGAATATCTGATTTCCCAGCCGGATGATTACCAGCGTCAACAGGTCGTAATCCTTCTTCTCCAGATGGCATTTCCCGTAATTCCGGGTGTTGCTCATCTCAATGACAGAAATGCTGAACTGCTCATCTTTTGGCACACCGTCCCGACAAACCCAAATGGAGTAGCATTTCGATAAGCTACTATAATCCGTGTCTTCGGTCACTAGCGATAACTGGGACGACAGCTCCCGCGCCAGATAGTAAATCCCCCTCTTTTCGATCGGATATCCCGGCTTGTATTCCTTCTGGGGCTCTATGTCTATATGCAGGTTCACAGTGATGTCCTTCCCTGACAGCTCCGGGTTCAATGCCCGGAACTTGGCGTCAAACTGGGAAAGCTTCTCCCTCAGGGCTATAAACTCTTTATCATCTCCCACAATACGGTTGTCTATGTCGCTGTGTCCCGGTGATACAAACTCGGAACCAGTGATGGAATCCGCCTCAATAAAATCCATGATTTCCGAATAGCTGTAGGATTCGTACTCCCTCACCACGCCCTTCAATATGATCGCCAGCACTTCCTTGTGCCTGTACAGCTCTTTGCTGGACTGGTCCAGTCCCTCCATCCCTTCCGTTACCTGAAGAGTGTGGAGCACAGCCATACTGCCGGACACGCTGTCATTCTGTTGTTCTTTGTTCTGCAAATTCGTTTCCCGCTGCTCTTTCTGCTGCTTATCCTGCAGCCGGTCCTTCTGCTCTTTCTTCCCCTTGCCTCGCAGTCGATTTTCCTGTTTCTCCTGTCTCTTGTCTTGAATGTTTTCTCCCATCCACATCCTCCCTCTGTGTTTTCCCTGCTCTGTAGCTGTGATATTGCGCATATACAAATACGCTGTGCTCACGATTTGTATAACTCCATTATACTCTGCCCACAGTCCAGATGTCAATTGTTGTCTAGCACAAGTTTGTGGCGCTTTACGCCACAAATTAACAGATTTTGTGAAATACCGATGCTTTTTATAGTCACTTATGCTTTCTAAGCAGGGCAACTCTTGCCAACTGGATCATCTACTGTGCCATCAACTATTACCGGGCGAAGGATGAAGCACTTGCAAAACTCCTATAATGATAGTCACACGAACATGTACCACTTTCATCATAAGAGCAAATATGGAATTGGCTCACCTTTCGTGAAGGTGGCTCTTTTTCATCGTTACAGTTACAGTGGCTCTGAAAAGCCGTGCAAGTGGTGCTCATTGGTCGGAATATACAGTGGACTTTCACCACAGAACACGGGCATGCCCGTCATACAGAAAAACTCCCCGGATAATCCGGGGAGCCTCCAGAAGCTATACCTTGCGGTCATACGGCTTCGTTGAAACTTTATAAGCCACTCACTGTATCTTGATTTCTCAAGTGTGAGACTTAATCATATTTTTCCTTTACATCCTCATTATATGCAACAAACGTAGAAAAGTCAATTACAAATTGTAGGCTCTTTTAAATTTCCCTTTTACCATGTTACTTTTCACACAGTAGCCAGTTCTAGATAAAGACATATCCATATACCTGAACTTATTAATCCCTGAAAGTACT
>CANPZR010000166.1 GCA_947589175.1 uncultured Lachnospiraceae bacterium
GGCAGCCGTGATGAGGTCGTGGTGTTCGGGCGAGAGGACCACGCAGTTCGCCCCGGTGTGTCCCACCAGCTCCCGCAAAAGAGCCACGTCCTCCGCGCGGTTTGCGTCCGTGGGAGTCAAGAGATAATAGGCATTCTCAAGGAGAATGTCCGTAGAATTTTTGTAGCCGGTCTTTTCAGAGCCTGCCATCGGATGACCGCCGATAAACCGGTCGGAGAGCCCGTATCCGGCTGCGGCCGCGCATATATTGGATTTCACGCTTCCTACATCCGTAATCAGGCTGTCCGGACCGAGCACCGGCTTTAACAGAGGGAAAAAATCAACATTTTTCAGAACCGGGGCGCACAGAAAGATAATGTCGCAGCGGCCGATCCGCTCGTCGATCTCGTAGACGAGCTCATCGATCACGCCCTCCCGCACGCCGTCCTCCAGATCTGGATTTTTCCGCCTGGAGTAGACGTGGACGGCGACGTCCTGTCCGTTTTTCTTCAGGGAGCGGGCGATGGAGCCCCCGATCAGGCCAAAGCCGATAAATCCAAGTTCTAAATGTCTCATTGTCCCTCTCTTTTCCAATCCGATAATCTGCCTATCTGCCATCAATAATGTGAACTATGTTCACATCGTGAAACAATAGCTGGCGAGCTTATTTTTTAATCTACAGCTCTGAATAACCGAAACCGTTTACGATGGCGTCGATTTTTTCTTTGTTCTTGCAGTGCGGGCACTCCTCCGGGCTGAACGTCTGATAGTCCGGCAGATCCTCTACGGAGAAAATGTGGTGCACCGGCTCGCCGTAGATCTCCTTGGCCGCGCTGAAGATGGCGGAGATTCCCTGAATGATGCCGCCGTAGTAGCGGATGCACTCTAAGCTCCTCGCAATCGTGCGCCCGGTCGTGGCGGAGGCGAGCAGAAGCAGGATGTTCTTGCCGCGCACCATCGGCTGCAGGTTGTCGCGGAAAATCATCTGTCCGTTGCTGTCGAACTCCGGCGTGATCACATAGAGGCTGTTGTGCGTGTTCAGCGACATAATGCCGTTCCTGGTCAGCTCTTCAGCCAGACACGAACCGATGATCTCACAGCCGTCCATGCAGATAATGGTGTCCACCGGCTTGCTGTACTGGTATTCCCTGGCAAGCTCTCTGGCAAGCTCCGCCGCCTCGGAGTGACGGACCTTCAGCGTGGTCATATCCATGTAGAAATTGATGTGGGAGTGGGTGGTGGCAAAATGCCCCGGCACCACTTTCAGGTTAATTTTCTTGTTGAGCCTGGATGGAATCTTGTACTCTCTGTCTAATAACATATACATACCCCTTTCGTAAATAAAGTAAACATCATGTATCCATGTCCAGTATATCACAATCAATACTGCACTTGCAAGCCGTTTTAAAATAGTGTATAATGGCATACATATGATGATTTAAGGAGATATGGTGTTGATGTACAGAGCAAAAACAGTTTTTGCCCGTACTTCTGTCGCTGCGCTCCAGAATGGAGGTATGAAATGCTAGACATTAAATTTTTGCGGGAAAATCCCGACATTGTGAAAGAGAATATTAAAAATAAATTCCAGGAGCGCAAGCTCCCTATGGTGGACGAGGTCATCGCCTTTGACAAGGAGCGCAGAGAGGCGCAGCAGCGGGCGGACGATTTGCGCGCCCTGCGGAAGAAAAATTCCAAGCTTATCGGCGGACTGATGGGCCAGGGAAAGAAGGACGAGGCCGAGGCATTGAAGCAGGAAATCGCCGGATACGCGGACGAGCTTGCCAGATTGGAGGAGCGGGAGAGCGAGCTGGCGAAGGAGATTAACGACCGGATGCTCGTGATTCCGAATATCATCGATCCCAGCGTCCCCATTGGAAAGGATGACAGCGAGAATGTGGAGATCGAGCGGTTCGGCGAGCCGGTCGTGCCGGATTTTGAGATTCCGTACCACACGGAGATCATGGAGCGGTTTGACGGCATCGACTTGGAGGCGGCCAGGGACGTGGCGGGCAACGGCTTTTATTACCTCATGGGAGACATCGCCAGGCTGCACTCGGCTGTGATTTCCTACGCGAGAGACTTTATGATTGACCGGGGATTTACCTACTGCGTGCCCCCGTTCATGATTCGTTCTAATGTAGTGACCGGCGTGATGTCCTTTGACGAGATGGACGCCATGATGTATAAGATCGAGGGCGAGGACCTGTACCTGATCGGCACCAGCGAGCACTCCATGATTGGAAAGTTCATTGACAAGATTATCCCGGAGAGCGAGCTGCCCAAGACCCTCACCAGCTATTCTCCCTGCTTCCGGAAGGAGAAGGGGGCGCACGGCATCGAGGAGAGGGGCGTGTACCGGATTCATCAGTTTGAGAAACAGGAGATGATTGTGGTGTGCCGCCCGGAGGAGAGTATGCAGTGGTTTGACAAGCTGTGGCAGAACACGGTCGATCTGTTCCGCTCTCTGGACATTCCGGTGCGGACGTTAGAGTGCTGCTCCGGCGATCTGGCCGATCTCAAGGTCAAGTCCATCGACGTGGAGGCGTGGTCGCCCAGACAGAAGAAATATTTTGAGGTGGGAAGCTGCTCCAACCTGGGAGACGCCCAGGCCAGACGGCTGAAAATCCGCGTGACCGGAGAGGGCGGCAAGTATTTTGCCCACACGCTGAACAATACCGTCGTGGCGCCGCCCCGGATGCTGATCGCCTTTTTGGAAAATAATCTGAACGCCGACGGCTCGGTGAATATACCGGAACCGCTGCGGGCGTACATGGGCGGCATGGGAAAAATCGAGACGAAACGATAAATATTCAATATACATGTTAAATCAGATGCATGATGAGCCAGCCGTTGAAGAATTAGTCGTTGAACGGCGTAATGCCGAATGAAAAGGCAACAATAACAGAACAGGGATGATAGACGTGAGTCAGAAAAGGATAAAAGACAGAATACGGGCAGTGGTTCTCTGCGCCGCGATGATTTTGGGCGCGGGACAGGTGGCAGGCGCGGGAGGCGCCGCCCGGGCCGCAGAGCAGGCAGGCCAGACGGAACAGGCACGCCAGACAGAGCAGGCAAGCCAGACAGAGCAGGCAAGCCAGACGGAACAGACAGGCCAGACGGAACAGAAAAGCCAGACGGAGCAGACAAGCCAGACCGGACAGACGGATCCGGGGGATCAGTCCGGTCCGGCAGGTTCTGAAATCCCGATGAATTCAATGAATCCATTGGATCCATCGGAAACCGAGGCGCCAGAGCAGACATCGGCTCCGATGAATCCGACAGGTCCGGCAGTAACCGAGGAACCGGGGGAGACATCGGCTCCGACGGACCCGACAGAACCGGAAGAACCAACGGAACCGGAGCTGCCGGTCCTGCACTTGGGACAGGAGACCTATCCGGCGCTGGTCCTCGGTTCCGAAGGCGCTGTGATTGAAAAGCCGGAGCAGGAGGGGACAGCCTGTCAGTATGAGTCCGGGGACGCCGGCATTGCCGCGGTAGACGAGGAGGGCCATGTGACGCCCGTAGAAGTCGGGACGACGCGGATTGTGGTGACGGTGACGGAGCCGGGCGGCGAGATCCGTACATATGAGATTCCCATCGAGGTGGTGCGTCCTCATTTCACATTGGAATCGACAAACCTCGCGAAAGGATGTTCCATGGTTTTAGCGTGGGAGGACGCGGGAGAGTACGACATAGCATGTTCTTCTTCTCACTCCTCAGTGGTCTCCGTGCAGAGCTCCGAGCCGGGGATGGGCGTAAAAATCAAGGCCCGGAAGAAGGGATCGGCGGTCATTACGGGGACGTTAGGAGAAGTATCTTTCCGGTGCGCCGTCGCAGTGACCGATCCCAAACTGAAAAAAGAATACGGATTTTATGAGAAAAATAAAAGCTTCACCCTCAAAGTGACCGGCTTAAACAAAGCCAGCGCCCCGAAGTGGGAGGCGGAGGACGGCTATTCGTGTACTGTGTCTGACAAGGGAAAAGTCCGGACGAAAAAAATTGGCAGCGAGGAAATCTACTGCCATGTGGATGGAAAAACGCTGACCTTTTATCTGGCCGTCAGCACGAAGACAGCCGTAAAGGCCATGCGCTACGGATTCAAACAGATCGGAAAGAAAAAATACAGCCAGGCGCTCCGGATGAGCCGGAATTACTATGACTGTTCTTCCTTTGTGTACCGCATATACCGCCACGCCGGCAAATACCTGGTGATCCGTTCTTCCTGGGCGCCGGTAGCGGCGGATATCGGACACTATTATGTGAGGCGGGGAAAGCGGATCAAGGCCAGAGGCCGCGCCTACGATGAGGAGGATCTGCGGCCCGGAGATCTGATCTGCTGGGGCGGAAGCCACGCCGCCCGCAACGGCCGTTATAAGCGGATCTACCACATTTCCCTCTATATTGGGAACGGAAAGACCTTAGAGAGCAGCTCCACCTATAACAACGTGGTCATACGGGAACGCAGCATCCTGAAAAAGAGCCAGATCCCGGTAGTGGTCAGACCGTAGCGTTTAGTCCCCATAATTCATATCTTTTAAAATATCGCAGAAGTCAAAGGTGGAGAAATAGTCTCTCGGCGTCTCTCCCCGGCGGATCATCTGCACGCTGCCGTCCTCTTTCAGAAGAAGCTCCGGCGATTTGAGCTTGCCGTTGTAGTTGTAGCCCATGGCGTATCCGTGGGCGCCGGTGTCGTGGATGACCAGATAGTCTCCGACGTCTACCTTCGGCAGCATCCGGTCAACGGCAAATTTATCATTGTTCTCACAGAGTGAGCCCGTGACGTCATACTTGTGGTCGCAGGGCTCATTTTCCTTGCCCAGTACCGTGATGTGGTGATAGGCCCCGTACATCGCCGGGCGCATCAGGTCGCAGGCGCAGGTGTTGAGACCCACATATTCCTTATAAATGTGCTTCTGGTGGATGCACTTGGTCACCAGGTTGCCGTAAGGCCCTAACATAAAGCGGCCCAGCTCAGTAAAGATGGCCACGTCGCCCAGTCCCGCCGGTACGAGGATTTTCTCGAACTGCTCGCGGACGCCCTCGCCGATGATCCGGATGTCGTTGGGCTCCTTGTCCGGCGTGTAGGGGATTCCGATTCCGCCGGAGAGGTTGATGAAGCGGATGTCCGCGCCGGTCTGCTCCTTTAACTCCACGGCTAATTCAAACAGAATGCCCGCCAGAGTCGGATAGTAGTCGTTGCTCACCGTGTTGCTGGCGATAAAGGCGTGGAGTCCGAAATGCTTTACGCCCAAGTGGATGAGTTTCTTGTAGCCGTCGATCAGCTGCTCCTTGGTAAAGCCGTACTTGGCGTCTCCGGGGTTGTCCATAATGTCGGTTCCCAGCTCGAACACGCCGCCGGGATTGTAGCGGCAGCAGACCGTCTCCGGCACGCCCACGTTCTCGGCCAGATAGTCGATGTGGGTGTAGTCGTCCAGATTGATGTAGGCTCCTAAGTCATAGGCCTTCTGGTACTCGGCCAGGGGAGTCACGTTAGAAGAAAACATGATGTCGTCTTTTTTAAAGCCGAGCGCCTCGGACAGCATGAGCTCCGTCAGGGACGAGCAGTCAACGCCGCAGCCCTCCTCCTGTAAAATCTGCAATATGAACGGATTGGGCGTCGCCTTCACCGCAAAATATTCCCGGTACCCCTTGTTCCAGGAAAAGGCTTCTTTCAGGGCTCTGGCATTGGCCCGGATGGCCTTCTCATCGTAGATGTGGAAGGGGGTGGGGGTCGTCTTTTCGATTTCCTTCACCTGTTCAAGATTCAGTATCGTTGTCTTTTTCATGGTGTATTACCTCCGGTTTATCCATATTCCGCGTGTCGATTGACACAACAAAGTGTTGTTGGCACAACACTTAGTATAAAATTATTTTTCCGCGCTGTCAATCGGTCATTTTTTCGTGGGCAATAAATTCTTTGCGTTTAATGCTTAATTTTTTATTCTTTTTGGAATCCTTTTTTATAGGCCTTTTTTATAG
>CANPZR010000167.1 GCA_947589175.1 uncultured Lachnospiraceae bacterium
TGATTTACATGCAGCTTGTCGCAGTAAATATTCTCGTCAATGACGTCTATCGTGTCTATAAAGAAATTGAGCTGCTTGGAGTGCATCTGCGTCAAAATGATATTTCGCATATCCCGGAAAATATCCGAGATGGAACATTCCTTTTCCTCAATGTTCAGCTTGCCGGATTCAATGCGGCTCATGTCCAGAATATCGTTGATCAGGGAGAGCAGATAATTGCTGGAGGAGAGTATTTTCTTTAAATATTCCTGCGTCCGGTCCCGGTTGTCCAGATTGGCCTGGGCCAGCGTCGTAAAGCCGATGATGGCGTTCATAGGCGTCCGGATATCGTGGGACATATTGGAGAGGAATGTGCTCTTGGCGCGGTCGGCGGCCTCGGCTTTCTGCAGCTTTTCGCTTAGCACCGCGTGCTCGACCGCCCGCTCCATTGCCTGCTTCGCGTTGCGCCGCATCCACAGATAGTACAGGATAACCGTGGCAGCCATCAGAAGTCCGAGAACGAAACAGACACTCCGGACCGCGAAGACGCTGGAGAAAGCCTCCTTTTCCGGCACATCGACCGCAATCGACCACTTGTTGACGCCGATGGGGGCGTAATACATATACTCCCAGCCGTCGGTATTCGGCGTGCGGTAAACGACGTAGCCGGAATTCATATGCATCAGATCGTCCGTGAATTTATCCCAGGTCTTTTCGCCCCTGGTTTCCCGGTTATCTCGGGCAGAGGAAAAGTCGGAGATATTTCCGAGCGTATTGTGCCAGGTATCCACAAGAAAATCCCCGGACCTCGTGTCGATGATGTAGACGAAAGCGCTCGCGTTGTAGAGGTTGTCGACATTGAGACTGTCCGGCAGAGTCTCCAGATCGGTGACGCCGTAGAGCAGGGCGACGGTCTCCCCGTCCTGGATAATCGGCACAAAATGTCGCAGAATCGGCTGGCCGGTGGCAAAATTGTATGTGCGGTTCGAGATGTGCTCGCCGAGCGGAGCCTCCCTCTCGAAGGAGAGATTATCGTCATCCGTGGCGTCAGTAACTGTGCCGTCCGCGGAGAGGATGCGGTTGTCGCGCAGCAGAATACGCACGTTCATCGTCTCGAGCAGGGGATTCGTGCTCTTCATGACCGCCAGCGTGTCGTCGGTGTTGAGGTTGTCCGCCTGCGAGATGATGTCGGCCGTCGCGTTCAGGATGCGGCTGTCGCGCTTGATTTTGGACGTGATTTCCTCAATCGTGGTGTTGGCGCCTTCCTCCAGCCTGCTCAGAGAGCGCTGGCGGAGTACCGTATCAATTTTGAAATATGCGGAGAGCAAAAGTATAACGATAATGACGATTACAATGCCGGTAGCCGTCAGGCTTTTATCTCTCCGGGCAGTTTTTCTCTGCGCTGTATTGCGATGAAACATGAGCACGGTTCCTCCTTTTGCTGATTGGCGTTTTATCAATTATTTGAATCATTCAAAAAGTTACATAATATTACTTAAAATTATAGCAGAATAGAGCGGGAATGTCCAGAAAGAGTTGGCGGGGCGGGAAGGCCTAAAGGGGAAAATCCTGTTGATAAATTTTATATTAAGTGATATACTACCAGTAAAAGAAAATAAAAACGAGATATCCGTTTTTAAATTTGGAGGTATTAGTGTAAAAAATAAGCTCGATAGCTTATTTTTTACACGGCAATTTGTTTCTGAGCGAAAACAAATTGCTTTGATGGCAGATGAGAAACTGCATACGCAGCTTTCTCATCGCCTCTTCGCGACAAGTCGCTCAGAAATGGGGATTTATATGAAACTTCTTAGAATCACGGCAGAAGGGCTGCCGCTTTTTAAGGAAAAACTTGATATATGTTTTTATGCGCAGCAGCGAGTATCAGAGGATCATAGGGCGCTCCTTCATCCGCTATTTTCAAATATCTATTTAAATCCGGCAAATGGATTTATTGGAATCAATGCTTCTGGAAAGACTTCGGTGCTGAAGGTGATTCTTTTGGTTCTGGGTATTATGAATAATGAACCAATCAATCACATTGAGACCAGAGATATTCTTGGTAATGCGAAAAAGGCGTTATTGAATATTTATTTTTACTCAGAGTCAAATCAGGAAATTTGCCGTCTGGAATCCGCAATAGCATCTAAGAAAACAAAGACGGCGGGCGTTGTTTACAGTATCGTATCAGAAAAAATCTGGTCGAAACATGAGGATGAAATAACTACTCGTAAGAGTTTGCTTGATTTTGATGGAAAAGAGCCCGTGATGATAAGAAGTGGACAAGAAGATTTTTTGTCGGAGGATGTCAGCATAATAATTGCCCGGAATAAGAAAACCGGAGAGAGACTAAGAGTTGTAAATCTTTTGCTTTTTACCAATATCAATATATTGCCTTTCTCAGAAGATATACCGGAGGAGGTGATCACCTATCTGGATCCGACAGTTGAAAATTTACACTTTGATAAAAAGAATCAAAAGACCGTTATTTATTTGAAATTCAAGGGAAAAGATGAGATTGTCTTGAATAATCCGATTGAACTGAATAATTACCTTTCTTCTGGTACTGTGAAAGGAATGATAACATTTACGCTGGCTCAGGAAGTGCTTCGGAGTGGCGGATATATTGTCGTGGATGAGATAGAAAATCACTTTAATAAGGAAATAGCGACAACGCTGATGCGCTTTTTTATGGATAACAGGTTGAACAAAAACGGCGGTACGCTGATTTTTTCAACGCACTACCCGGAATTACTGGATGAATACGATCGAAATGATAGTATCTATATAACCCGGAATCGAAGTGGAATTACGGCTGAGAACCTGTGCATGATTCTGAAAAGAAATGATATCAAAAAGAGCGATGCGTACCAGAGCGGATTTCTTGAGGGAACTACGCCAGCGTATGAGGCGTATATGCGGCTGAAAAAGAGCATGATTGCAGCGATTAAGTAGGGGGCAGATTATGGAATTAGCAAAATATAAGGCTTGTATTTGTGAAGGATCAGCAGAAATGGCAATCATGGACATTCTGCTAGATAATGATTTGCTGATTTTTTCCAGGGAGGAAATGCTGATTATTTTTAGTGAGGATAAATATAGACAATTTAAAAAATCCGGTAAGAAACCAAGTGAGTTCTGTAAGGAGAATTTGAAAATGTTCAGTGTAAAATCATATGACTTTGTGAAGAAATATTTTGTGGATTCGACGATGCTTGTGGCGGCGATAAAGAAGTACCATGAAATATCTAATATCAGAAAAGGTGAATATACGCTTCTTGATTTATTGAAGATATAAGAGTGTGGTAGAAGAATTTGAATGAAAATATGTTAGATGAGGAGGGTTCAAAATGACAGCGGAAAAGGAAATAAGGGAAAAATTGTTGGAACAGGCGATTCCGTCGGATTACATGAGGGAATTTTACCGTTCCATCGACAGAAGCTTTACGGATTTTGAACTGGCTGCGATGCTGTGGAACAGCCGCATGAAGCAGGAGGAACGGTTGCGGGCAATCAAGGAACTCTCGGAAATCACCGAGGACAGCAGATTGAGAGAGCAGATAGAAAACCGGCTGCGGTATGAGAGCGAGGCGTATCGTGTTTTTGCAGATAATGAGGACGGCAAATATATCTATACTGTTGAATATGAGGATGAGGAATGGTCTAGCGGGTTCTTTCGGAAGTTGGATGCGGCGGTCGTATTTGCAAAGAAAGACGGCGAGCGGGGGTTCTCTATCGAAAAGCAGATTATCGTGGAAGATGAGCCGCCGACGTCGAAAGCCGGATGGAATCCGATTTTGTTCCCGGAGCTGCAGGACGAACGTTTGGAATATTCTGCGAATCCGGATGGAGAAGCGGGATACTCTGCGGATGGGGAGCTTCGGTATTGGTGGAGTGACGAAGATTGCCTGCCGGATGAAATCAAAAATCTGGTAGACAACTGGAGTGCGGAACATTTTGAAAATTATCCGCTCCTGCTGGAAAATCCCTTTGACAAGGGAGATATTGTAACGGATGGAGATGAAATCGGGGTAATTGATATTTCAAAGAAAGATATGGAATCTGTTAATGAGAGGATAAGAAATGAAGAGGTAAAGTATTGTGATTATTTGGATTCCGCCACGACGACCGTGCAGTACATTGGAAAAGACGGGAGAATCAGCCATGACCATCCGTCATTATTGTTTCTGAAAAAAGTAAGCGAGGAAGAAGTGGCTCCGGAGATATGGACGTATGCCGGTATCGTGAGCGATATGGTGCAGGGGAAAATTTCTTTGGACTTTTTCCTTTTGGAATATGAGGAGAAGATAAAAGAGGGAATGGGTGCGCAGAAAGTACCCTTGCGTTTTGCGCTTGTGCGGGAGGCGGAATAGTGATGGCGGAGGGTTATATTTTAGTGGCGGGCATGGATAGAAGATGATATAATCAGAGTGATTAGTTTTTACATTATGATTCAACTGGGATTACAGTAATTATTGACTTTGAAATGTGAGAAAATAACAGGAGGCTATTGTTTATGGCAGAAAGTCAAAACCTCGAGTATAAAGAATCTTGGCGAGATGAATATTTGAAATGGATATGTGGTTTTGCTAATGCGCAAGGCGGCACTATTTATATTGGTGTTGATGATGACGGCAAAGTGGTTGGTGTGAAAGACATAAAAAAGTTGATGGAAGATATTCCCAATAAGATTCAGTCGGGGCTAGGTATTGTTGCTGATGTGAATAAGCATACAAAGGGTGGAAAAGACTATTTGGAAATCAAGGTAAAGCCCTGTTCTTTTCCGGTTAGCTATCACGGTCAGTTTCATTATAGAAGTGGCAGTACAAAACAACAGCTTACAGGGATAGCGTTATCAGAGTTTATCATGCAGAAAACAGGTATTCGATGGGAAGATGTTACAGTAGACGACATAACGGTTGATGATCTGGATGATGAAAGTTTTAAAATCTTCCGGCGCGAAGCAGTGAGAAAAAAGCGAATGACAGAAGCGGAACTGAACATTTCAAATGAGGAGCTACTACAAAAACTGCATCTGATAAAGGATGGAAAATTAAAAAGATCCGCGGTTCTCCTATTTTACAATGATCCAAGTGTAGTACAAAATGGGAGCTTTATAAAAATTGGAAAGTTTGACGAAAAAGGAAGGGTTACTTATCACCATGACCTTGAAGAATCGCTGCTTGTAAACGCCAGTAAAGTGATTGACTTGATTTATCTGATGTACCTGAAAGCAAAAATAAGCTATGAGCATGATGTGCGTGTCGAAGAATATCCCTTTGCCAGAGAGGCAATTCGTGAGGCAATCTACAATGCGATTGCCCACAATTGTTATATGTACGGCGCGCCGATTCAGATAAGGATTGCAGATGATTCCATTATCATAAGCAACAGTTGTATTTTGCCGGATGGCTGGACAGTGGAGACGCTTATGGAACCGCATGATTCAAAGCCTTATAATCCTGATATTGCAAATGTGTTTTATCGCGCTGGTTTTATTGAAAATTGGGGACAGGGAATACAGAAAATATGTGATGCGTGTGAGGAAATCGGAGCAGATTTGCCGATATATGAATTGCGTGGAAATGACTTGAGAATCCGTTTCAATGCGTTAGAAAGAGCTCTTATTGATTCATCTAAGATTCCAAACCGCCAAAATGGCGGAATAAGTGGCGGAATAGATGGCGGATTGGCGGAAAGAATCCTTGCTCTGATTCGTTCAAATGATTCTATGACAGTACAGGAGATGTCCGAGGTATTAGACATCCCTAAAAGAACGATTGAACGTGAAATGAAGAAATTTCGCAGTAATGGACGAATTATGCGTGAAGGTGGCAAGAGATACGGGCATTGGAAGATAAATGATTAAGCTAGGAGATAAGGATGATAGAAAAAACATATGAAACGCCTTGCGGCGCGATTCACTATTGGATAGGGAAAGAAGCAGATAATCTGG
>CANPZR010000168.1 GCA_947589175.1 uncultured Lachnospiraceae bacterium
AGGAAGTGAAAGCCCGAAGTGGGTTTCATAACCCCATCGGTGCCTTTCACAGAAAGGCGGTTTATAAAAATGAAAATGTCACACCGAGGGGCAGTTCCGCGCTGGTAAATCCAATAAACAGCGGAATGGACGAACAGGAACAGAACGGCGTCACAGTCCCCAGCAAAGCAGCGATACAGTTTGCGCCGACCCCGTGAAATCGTCCGAGAATCTTCTTTGTTCGCTCTGGCGGGAAATAGCTTTGAATGTACGATATAATCAAAATCAGAACGCCGAGCAGTACCATAATTTTGATCGTGTCGTAAATAAAGAACAGAACACTGCCGCCGATTTTTCCTGTCGTATCCAAACCGCAGGCGTTCAATATCCCGGATATGATCCTGTTCAGCCAGCTCATACCGAGGAGTTCATTCTGAAAGAAATCCCATGCGTTTTTCAAAAAATCCATAAAATATCCTCCTAATCGGATTGTTAGATTGAAATATGTCTATATGTAGAGCTTTAAGATGGCCGGTCGGAAAGGTGATTTGGTATTTTCACCTCTCACAACACGGCTGATCTTCATCAGTATCGGTCACTGTCGTAAGCTCTTGCAAGTATTTCACTGCTACTGCGGCTCCCTCCGGTGAGATGGAATAATGCGTCCATTTCCCCTCTTTGCGTCCCACAACGATTTCCGAATCACAGAGTATTTTCATGTGGTGGGAAAGCGTGGGCTGGGTGATATGCAAATCGTCCAGCAGAACACAGGCACATTTTTCGCCTCCCTGGAGCAGTTGCAGGATTTTAATACGGTTCTCATCACAAAGTGCCTTGAATACTTCTGCTATCTGCTTCTCTTTTGTCCGCAAGTTTGTCACCTCCCATAGATAATCGTCTATATGTTTACAGTATATACATCATATCGAAATCTGTCAATGTATTTTTTGAAAATTTTTTAAAAGTATTACGGATCAGGACCATTCTTCGACGGTCAGAAAATCGCGAATGTTCCTGTGCTTGATACCGTTCCGGCTCATGTCAAGCTCATCCATAGTGATGACATATTTGGGATAATTGTCCCGTATGAGCTCATAGACGCCAAATTCCCGCTGGATCGTGTCCTCTGTTGCCAGCAGATAGGCGACCTGAACGTAGAGCTTTTCTCCGTGACGGTGGCAGACAAAATCAATTTCACGGTTTCCGACCTTGCCGACTGTAACGGCATAGCCCCGTCGCAGAAGCTCCATGTGGACAATATTTTCAAGAATTAACTGGATATCCCGCATGTTTCCGCCAAACACAGCCTCCCATATGCCGTGGTCGGCAATATAATATTTTTCATTTGACGCGAGAATCTGCTGGCCCTGCAGATCCTCCCTCTTGACCTGATAAAGAAGGTAGGAGTCGCAGCAATAATGGATATAATTCAGCACGGTTTCCGCTGCCACGGCGCGCTGCTCATTTTTGAGAAATTTTACGAGAGAGGTCGCGGAGAAGGTAGTACCCACATTTGCCATGACATAGGTGATGATTCGATGTAAAAGGTCAATATCACGCACCTTGTTCCGGCTGACAATATCTTTGAACTGCACGGAATTAAAAAGGTCCGTGAGGTACTGGCGGGACGGTTCTTCGGCGAACTGGAGATTTGCGAGATAGGGCATCCCGCCGGAAATAAGATATTTCTGGAAACATTTCTGCAAGGCGGCGTCAGGCTCGGCGGTGCGATAGAGCTCTGTAAATTCCGAGAAAGAAAATGGATAGATTACAAATTCTACATACCGTCCGCCCAGATATGTGGCAAGCTCCCCGGACAAAAGCTTTGCGTTTGAGCCGGTGATGTATATGTCGCAGTCAATGGATACCCGGAGCGAATTGATACATTTCTCCCAATCGGCAACCTCCTGAATTTCATCGAAAAATAAATACGCCTTCCCCTCAATGCTCGCCGCCCTGTTCAGAATTTCTTCATGGAGCGCGCTTGCAGTGAGAAAACGCGAGTTTCTCATGTCTTCAAAATTGATAGATATAAATTGTCCGGCAGGGACGCCCGATTCTGCCAGTTCTTCTTTTATAAGCTCTAACATGACGGATTTCCCGCATCGCCGTATGCCAGTCATGACTTTGATTAAATCATTCCCAATAAATGGGCGGATTCGGCGCATATACATCTCTCGTTTGATCATGGGAAAACAGCTCCTTTTTCATAATTTCTTATAGTATATATCAGATACGATGAAAAATCAACACGGAAAAACAGATTTTATAAGTTATAACTGATAAAATTTATTGACACGAGTACATTATTCAAAAAATTATCCGGGATTGACATATTGCCGGAACTTGCGTATAGTAATAGTGACAGACAAGTAGTCCGCTCCTGGTCATGCGGAAAACAAACAGACCGTGTAAACGTAGTTCGCTCCCGGTCACGCGAATAAAAAATAGACCGTGAAAAAGTTTTCGGTATTTATGGAGGTAATGCTCATGGCTCTTTTCGACCATTTCAAAAAGAAGGGAAAAAATATAAGCAGCAAAACGGAAACGGCATCTTCGTCGGGGCTCGTTGATTTCCATCCTTTTGACACGGATTTGGCTCCGCGGGTGATGGAGTTTGTTCAGGAGTATCAGAATCGTATTCCCAAACAAAAACTCTGCGGTCGGGATGAGTTTATCGCCTTGCTGTCGGGTATTGCCGCTCTGCGAAAGACGCCGGGGATTCCCGGTCCCGATCAAATTTCTTTTACTACATTACCAAGATGTGCGTCTACCGAAGATGAGGCATCCTGCCGGGCGCATTTGGAACAAGTGTTTTGCATTACGGATCAGAACTCCTTACTGGATTTTTGCCAGCAGGAGATTTTGTGCCATCAACAGTATATGGACTTTGTAGCTTTTTGGGAGGGACGCCCGCCCTTCGAATTGGAAAAGCTAAATAAACAGGCGCTGGAATTTTTCAAAACATCGCGGGATTTTTCAGCTCAATTTTATCATATAATAGGTCATCGCGGCTATCTCGCGTGGGATATAAGCGAGTGCGTGGGACACCTGCGCAACGGTTATGCCTGCGGTCTGATAAGCAGGGACGATTTTGATGATTTGACGGAGCATTGGCTTGGTCAGACGCGCATTTTTGATAACTGGGTGGATTTTGCCGCCAGCCTGATATGCGGCGAGCTGTACTGGGATTTTCGACACGGCACAGAGCTGCCCGAACTGCATAAGGGACTCGATTTATACTTAAAGCTGGTGTCCATACTTTTGGATAGCGATACCGCGTGGGGCAGCGGTATGTGGTATGTACCGTCATAGGGGGGAATAACGCTTTGCGAGAAAGGAACAACAGCAAAGGCAAGTTTTACTTTGGCGGCCGCACACTGCATTTCCATAACGCCATTGGGTGATGTTCAATACGCGAGAGAATATCAGCGTCGTCAAACAAGAGAGCTGGCTGATATTTTTTCGCTGAAAAAGCCTGCCAGAAGGACAGTTCGGTAATTTCCGGTTTAAGAATATCAGCTAAATAATCTTTTACCTGTTTCTGCGCAGAAGCTAGATCAAAGCGTTCTCCACGGCGCAACACAGGTGTAAGATCCGTTTTGATTTTTTGTGTGGATATGTTGCCGATGCCGTTAAGGTCAAAGTTCTCTGGTACGGCTTCAGAAGCAATAGCAGCGTAGAACATAGTACACTTTTTGAAAAGCTGTTCCTGCGTTTCGTCAAATAAACCGTATTTTTGCATATTGAACATATCATAGAGGTCCCGCGGAGCCGCCCGATTTAAGAGAGCAACTGTCTTTGCAGAAAAAATTTCCAGTGGATCAATGCTAAGAACAGTAAGTTCCTGATTGTTCCACGGCAAATGAACCGGCCTGCGGGAAACAGGCAGCACATGACATCGAAGCATATAGTTAATCTCTATTTTCAAGTTATCTTTCATTCCTCCCGCGTTCACATATTCGTAAACGAAGGAATCCAGCGCATGGTATTGCTTTGATTTTAAGCTAAGAGTATAGCCGGATGCCGTCATATATTTTTGTATATGTTCATTGATTTGCTTCCGCTCTGTCAGCATAGATTCTCTTGCCACATCTCTTGAAAAATCGAGGTCTATATCAACTGACAGGCGGGGCAAATTAAAAATTGTCAGATTGATTGCCGTGCCGCCTTTTAAGGCGAGGCTGTCCGCAAGCAGCGAATCGCTTTCCATGAAAGCAAGAACATCCGCAAGTCGGCAGATCTTTTCAAAGGTATCGCGAACGAAGCCGAGTTCCTTGGCCTGTCTGCCAAGCGTAATACGATCAAATTGCATCATAGTCAGTCACCCCCTTATTTATGATGGATTTTAAATCTTTTGGAGCAAATAGTTTCCAGCGTTTATAAAGAACAAAGTCGCTCTGCTTTTCAAAGAAATAGGTTTTACTGGCAGATGACCGATTTTCACATTCCGCAAAAAAATGTTCCGGTAAAGATAGTTCATCTTTCAGCGTTTCAAGAATATACCCGGCCTTTTGATATAGCTGGCTTCGCCCATAAAACTCCAGTGCGTCAAGCAGTTTATCGGAATCGAGCGAAGGAATAAGGAGAAGGCATCGAAGTAATTCTTCCAGACCGCCTATTTTTTCAAAATCCGCTATACTGTCTATTACGGTCCGCTCCAAAGAAGTCACGCGGACGCCGGTATCTGTTTCTATAACGCCTGCATTTCTTTGCCGAATTAACGGATAATAATTTATACCGTCATAGGAGAACGGACGGACGCGTTTTTCCGTAGCGAAGTACATATCATAAAAAACCTGATTGGCATATCCATAATACTCAAAGGCGCTGTGGTGAGATATACAAGCATCGTCTGTCACGCGGGAAGCAATCTGATAGCGATTGGGGATTGGCTGTCCTGTTTCCATACTGATAACCGCGTATAAGTCACGGCGTATCCGCTCGATATATCCTTTTTGCAGATAACTTTTTATTTGCCATGTCGCCGCACTCTCTGATCCGGCAAGCTGAATCATATCTTTGTGAGTAAAACAGCGTAAAGCAGCAAGCTCCCTGTATCGTTCCATTTCAATCACCTCTATTCCGTTTTTATTATAACGTAAAACAGTTGGAAATACAATGGTTTTGTGCAAAATCAGAAACAAAATTTTTGAACTGTAATAACATCTATTTTGTGCAGAATAGAAAAATTATGCTGGAAGAATTACAGAATATAGAAAACCGGGACGCGGAAACTATCATCTAGCCACCGCATCCCGGTTTCAAGGTTTTGCGAATTACTCCGCAGTCTCTTTTGTGTTCAGGCTGTCGCGCCACTGTGTCATCTTATCCACAGCGCTGTCAATTGTTTTCTGGCAGATATCCGGGAGCTTGTCGCCCCATGCCTCTGTGGCCTGATCGAAGCCCTTCTTGATGGCTGCAATCATCTCGTCTGCCTTCGTTGCGTCCCCACCGCTCAAAGCCTGTGCCATAGACACAAGACGATCACTTGTCTGCTCAATGCCCCAGTATCCGTCCTCGCCGATGTCCTTCTGCGCCTGTGCGACAGTAGCGGGATCAGCGGTTATGTTCTTGAACAGGTCGGCAAGAGTCGTGTACTTCTTTGCCTGCTTTCCGAGAAGCTCATTCACCAGGTTCTGTAACTGCTGGTTATGTGAAGCCAGTTCCTGTTTCATGCTGGATACGATGGAAGAATAGTCGGTCATCTTGTTGGATTTGCTGTCCGTAGCATCGGTGGATGGCTCATATACAACGCCGGTATCCGCTGCGGTGGTGTTCTTCTCGGCTGCCGTAGCTGTCTTGGCAGTGCCAGTGGCAGAGGATGCGTATGTAGCGGCCGCTACACCTGTAACTCCATTTACACTCATTAAGATTCCTCCTTTTATTGTGAGATTATACTATAT
>CANPZR010000169.1 GCA_947589175.1 uncultured Lachnospiraceae bacterium
GGCTATACCGGCCACGGTTCTGGTCGTTGCCGTTTCCATGCTGATGATTTTCGTGAGATACTGCGGATGAGGATGAGCGGGAGCTCCTTATAAAACAACATAAGAATGTTTTTGAAAAACGGTGTAGCTCGCGGGCTATGCCGTTTTTTCGCTATTGGCAAAGTACGGAATAGGATACTAAAAAAGAATTTTTTGTAGAAAATAGATGAATATTGAAAAACACATGAAAAAGTAGTATGATAGTAATATACATAGAAAGCTGTGAAGAAAAGGACAGAGAACTAAAACATGAAAAGGAAAAGTTTCATTAAAAAAAGAAAATGAACCGGACGGAACGGTGATTTTTTAGAAATGGAGAATTTATGAGAACGCAGAAGGAAATAGATGACAGAAACAAAGAAGTAGAGAAGAAAATCCATGACAAAAAATATGATAAAAATATATATCATTATACTTCGATGGGTGCATTACTTGGAATTTTAAACAATCAGGAACTTTGGTTAGGAAATACGGCCAATATGAATGACAAGTCGGAAATAATAGATTTTATTCGCAAATTAGATGATGCCATCGGTAGTGATATTTCTCCTGATAAAATGAATGAATGTAGCGCTTTTTTTGATAAGCTATATAAAAGGCTGGAGAATGAATATCCTTTTGCATTTTGTTTTTCAAAATTAAGTGATAATGCTGCCCAATGGGAAAGATACGCTGATGATGCAAGAGGAGGATGCATTGTATTTAACACGTTGGCATTTATGAAACTTGTTTATTATAGTGGAGCGCTTTTTCATGAAGTCTTTTATGAATATGATATAAGGAAACATGCTCATTATAAAATATTAAAGAAATACTTTGACACTGGTGTAATGGAACAATTGGAAACGGAAACAGATGAGATGGATAATATTTTAGGCTGTGCATATTTGCACAAGCATGAGAGCTTTTGTACAGAATCTGAAATAAGACTTACCAATTTATGGAATAAAAAATCGAAAAATCGGAATTTGCATTTGAGATGATAAATGGGAGATTAAAAAAAGTATTGAAATTATCTCTAAAGGAGTTGTGTTTGGAAGAAAATATAGATTTTGAAGATTTGATTGATGGAATTATTATTGGGCCGCGTTCAGAACAAAATGAACGAGAGTTGAAAGAATATATAGAGCATTTGGGATACAAAAAACTGAGCAATAAAGTATTCAAATCACAATGCCCTTTGAGATGATGTTTATTTAAAAAGAAACTTACAAAGATACGGAGGAGACATACAATGTCAAATTTATCACAAATAAAACGGCAAAGAATGATTGAATGTTTGCAAAAGATTCGCGAGGAACACAAAGACGATGATGAGATGCTTATTGCTCTTGGAGAAATTGAAAGTGAACTAAATGCAAAAAAATATGGACTTGTATGGGAAGAACACGAGGAGGCTGTAGATGTTAAGATGCGGACGCATGTACCAGTATTTACAGAAGATACTACAAGAGAAATAAATGGTGCTCCGGGCGAAAATTATAATTTCCTTCTGGAAGGTGACAACCTGCATAGTCTCCGTCTGCTTGAAAAGACACATAAGGGAAAGATAGATGTTATTTACATTGATCCACCGTATAATCATGGGAAAGATGATTTTGTATACGATGATAATTATGTAGGCGCGGAAGATTCGTTCAAACATTCAAAATGGTTGTCTTTTATGGAAAAAAGATTGCGCATTGCATATTCGCTTCTCTCGGAAGATGGTTTGATATTTGTTTCTATAGATGATAATGAACAAGCTGCTCTTAAAGTGCTTATTGATGATGTCTTTTCAGAAGATAACTTCATTATTGCGATGCCGCGTATCACTAAAAAAAGCGGAAAAACTACTGGATCGTTTTCAAAAAACCATGATTATGTACTGGTTTATACGAAACAAAATAAAGATATCTTTGTTATGGAAGAACACATAGATCCGGCTTTTCGATATGAGGATGAGTGGGTTGATGAACGAGGAAAATATAAACTGAATCAGACATTGGACTATGATAGCCTTTCATATAGTGCAAGTTTGGATTACCCTCTTACTGTAGAAGGCGAAACTTTTTATCCAGGTGGTGATATATTCGCATGGCAAGAGCGTCAAAAAGGAAATCATCGAAGGGCTGATTGGGCATGGCGATGGAATCAAAAACTATTTGATTTTGGGTACCAGAATGGATTCATTGTGATAAAGCGTAAACCAGACGGGAGTGCACGCATATATACAAAGACTTATTTAAATGCTCGAATTGAGAAAGATGGAAATGGTGGCTATTACATTGAATATGTGAAACGAACGAAACCGCTTAGCTCGATAGGACTTGTTGAAAATCAATATTCCAATGATAACGCAAAAAAAGACTTGGCTGTTTTTGGGTTAAAGGATGATTTTGATTATTCAAAGCCTGTTGAGTTAGTAAAACGTTTAATTAAAAACCACTATAATAAAAATGCTACAGTACTTGATTTTTTTGCTGGAAGCGGAACAACCGCACAAGCAGTGTTGGAGTTAAATATAGAGGATGGCGGACATCGTACATTTATTCTTTGTACGAATAATCAAAATAATATTTGTGAAGAAGTGACATATAAGCGCTGTCGAGATATATTAACTACATATCACTATGAAAACAGTAGTCGCACTATTTTATTGGAGCAAAAAATAAAATTATCGGATTTCAAATATTCTACTATTCCTGACGAGATTGCAATTATTAAGTCAGAGTATAAAGCTGAATATAAAAGGTTTGCCACAGAGATTAAAGATACGCATTTGTATGTTTATGGAGTTACTGTCTCCCAAAAATATACAGGTATACCTGCTAATCTCAAATATTATCGCACCGACTTTGTTTCAAGAGATGAGGAATATTTTTCTGAGGCTTTATTGGAACATATTGCTGAGATGATTCAACTAGAACATGGCATAAATTTGGACGGAAAAAATTATATCATGCTTCTTGATGATGATGAGGCGGATAATCTTGCTGCACACTGGAATGAGTATTCGGATGTTAAGGCGTTGTATGTTTCAAAAAATGTCCTCTTTACAACGGAGCAGAATATTTTGTTCAAGGATACGGCGATACATATTATTCCAGATTATTATTTTAGTTTTGAACTTCGGGAGGTGGGCGAGACATGGTAACAGGACTTACCGTAACATTATTTGATTTTCAAGAAAACACTGTGATGAAGTTATTGGATTTGGTCACAGATAGTAATAGCAAGCAGACAATCGTTGTGAAAGCGCCTACGGGTTCAGGCAAAACGATTATTTTGATTGGATTTGTGGATGAATATTTGGATAAAGTGGATTCTAATACAGCCTTTATATGGCTTTGTCCGGGCAAAGGAGATTTAGAGGAACAAAGCAGACAGCGGATGAGGAAAGTAGCACCGCATCGAAACACTCAAAATTTATTTGATGCTCTGCGAAATGGCTTTACACCGGAAAGCATTACATTTGTTAATTGGGAATTGGTAACAAAGAGGGGGAATACGGCAATTCGTGAAGGAGAACGCAAAAATCTATTTGATCGTATTGCGGAAGCTCACAGAAACGGGGTAGATTTTATTGTCATTATAGATGAGGAACATTCTCACAATACAGCAAAAGCAAAGGCAATTATAGATTCTTTTGCCGCAAAAAATATGATTCGTGTCAGTGCGACCGCTATAAAGAATAGTCGTTATGAATTTCTTGAGATTGATGAATTGGATGTGATTGATCAAGGATTGATTACAAAAGCATTGTATGTGAATGAGGGGATTGAAGATAATGTTGAGGTTACGGAGGATTACGATTATTTGCTCGATTTGGCAGATGCTAAGCGTAAGGCTATAGCCTCAAGATATAAAGAAGTTTTAGGCGAAACTAAAAGCATTCGCCCGCTTGTTTTGATACAATTTCCAAATGGTCAGTCAGAGACGATTCGTGCCGTAGAACAGAAATTGAAGTCTATGGGATATACTTATGAAAATGGTATGGTTAGCATATGGATGAGTGAAGATAAACGTGATTTGCCAGATAATCTAACTGATAATGATGCTACACCGGTGTTTCTTCTGATGAAACAGGCGATTAGTACCGGATGGGACTGTCCTCGTGCTAAAATTCTTGTAAAACTGCGAGAGGGAATGAGTGAGCAGTTTGAAATTCAAACGATCGGACGTATTCGCCGTATGCCAGAGGCTAAACATTATGAAGATGACTTGCTTGATTTTAGTTATGTCTATACATTTGATGAAAAGTACAAAGCAGGTCTGTTGGCCGAAATAGATAAGGCATATGAGATTCGCCGACTGTTTCTGAAAGATAAATGTAAAAACTTTACATTAGAAAAGCAGCTTAGGGATCTTGAGTTTGACGGATTAGGTGAGCGCGATATGCTAAATAAAATTTATGATTTTCTTGTTTCAAAATATCATCTTGGTACGGATAGGAAAGAAAATCAAAGAATTTTTGAGGGGAATGAATATCGGTTTAGTGATGAGATTTTTGGACAGGCTTTACATGGGCAATTTGTGCAGACAGATAAGGTTATGGAAAGTTCGTCCTATATAACTACAAGAAAGGTAGTAGATACACATAAACACGGCATACAGTTACTTCACAGTATGGATGCAATCAAAACGGCTATTGGTATGCCAACTTACAAAGTAAAGACAATTTTAGAGCGGTTATTTAGAAAAGGAAATTATACAAGGAAAAAATTACTTTCATTAAAAACTGCGGAATTTTATGCTTTTATTATTAACAATGAGCATTTGATAAAAGAGGAATTTAGAGAAGTGGCTGCTGGCATGGCAAAGCAAGGAGCGATGGGAAGAATGCCAAAAACCTCATTATTCCATATTCCGGAGCAGGATTTTTTCAAATATGATCCGGGTGTAAAGGAAGAAATTGAATATTTATCTAATGCGTATCGCGAGTATACATCTGGTTTTGCAACTTCTGTTGTCAGAAGCACATCCGAGATGCTTTTTGAACAATATTGCGAAGATTGTAACGATATTGAATGGGTTTATAAAAATGGTGATTCAGGACAACAATATTTTTCTATTGTATATTGGGATGGATGGGAAAAACAAAGTCTGTTTTATGCAGATTATATTATAATGAAAAAAGATGGTACAGTATGGATTATTGAAACAAAGGGCGGAGAATCAAAAGGCAAAGATAAAAATATAGATCGGCAGATTGAAAATAAATTTTTGGCATTTAAGGAGTACGCTCAAAAGTATAACTTGTGTTGGGGATTTGTAAGGGATAAGGATAACCGGCTGTATATTAACAATACAGAGTTTGCAATTAGTATGCAGGATAAAAATTGGAGACCGATTGAAAAAGTCTTTTGAGTCGTTTGGTGAAGTGAAGAACTTGGAGCACAAAAATGTTTCTTGAAGTTTGAAATCATGATGTTTTTATGGATCGTGATTTACATATTAGACCATCATGATTCATAGAAATCAATTAGATTAGCATAAAAAGCGAGACACGGCAGCCGCGCATGGGCAACCGTGTTCCGCTTTTGAGTACGCCTGTCTTGTGCCATACAAAAAATCACTTTTTATCTTGTCCCGATAGTTTACCAGATTGAGCTGCCAATTTCTTTTCTTGAGATTTCACGCGACGCTCCAATTTTTTGATGTCTTCCGATGGAGGAAGATCCTCCGGCTTAATGCCTCGCTGACCAAGCAGTTCGCGAACAGAGTGATTGTTTTGTACATGCTCCCCTGTAATTGCTAGTTCACCTTGTAAATTCTTATCTTCTACATTGAAATTGGTAATTTCTGTTGCTAAATTCTTTGC
>CANPZR010000170.1 GCA_947589175.1 uncultured Lachnospiraceae bacterium
TTCCGGCACATAGGACGCCGCCTCAAACGCGATTCCCTGCTCCTCGCAGATCTGCTGCTTCGCGTGCAACACCGCGTCCAAAAGCGGATGATTACACAGCTTGACCCACTCCTTTTTATGACACTCATCCAGTATGTTTTGCGTGTAATCCCTCGTCGCTTCCACTTCCCGGCGCTCTAAAAGCTCCGCGATGTACCGCATATACCGGACTACATTTTTCTCCAGCTCCTCCAGATCCCTCTGCTCTTTTTCCATCTCCCGGCGGTACTCATTCTGGAGCCGTTCTTTTTCCTCCAGCGCTTCTTTTTCATAATCCATGTGAATCAGCAGGTAGAAAAAACGCCCCTCCGCCAGAATCGTCGCCGCCAGAAAAATAATCCCGGCCGGCAAGAGCCGTCGGTTGACCCGCACAAGCGCCTCCCAGAAGCAGACCGCCACGAGAACATTTAATACCAAAAGCATAGCGGCGACAAGAACCATCCGAAATGCCTTTTTCTTTTCCATCCGTTTCCCCCTCATTGTCTGACCGTCTCCGTCGCCTCCGCGTACTCCCTGGCCTGTTCCAGTTCACCCCGGTCCAGCAGCATACGCACCGTCATCATGTGATCCGCCAGATCATGCCGGATCTTTCTCACTTCATTCTGCTTCTGCTTTAACTGGACATATCTCTCATATTGGAACTTCTGCTGCGCCTCGATCAAAATCTCTTTTCTCATGAGATAAATTCTCTCTTTGATCATGCCGCGGATGATAAAAATGACCCCCAGCGTACAGATGGTCAGAACGGTAATCGCTGTGGGGAACGCAATATTCTCTCCCGAAATCACGAATCCAAATGACATGGCAAAAAACAGCGAGCAGAATATCGCCTGGCTGATGTTCAGCAGAACTTTTTCCCGCCTGGCGCTGCGTATAATCCATTTGAAAATCTTTGACAGCAGAAAATAACCTAAAAAATTAAGGGCGTAATATGCCAAAAACAACGGAAATCCTCGGGAATCTTTGTAAATCGCGTCTACCATAGACTGCATATATCCGCCGTTCCTTCCCCGCGCAAGCCTGAGCACAGGTTCGAACAGCAGCGTGCCGAGACTGGACGAGATCATCTCTCCCAACAGCGTCAGCCCGATATAGCGGTACCAGCGCCAGTCCCCCAGCAGATAACACGGCATAATAAAAAAGTCCGCCACCATCATGATAATGCGCGCAATAATCCCATCCCCCATCAGACTCTCCTCTGTAATCGCCAGCAGCACTACATAGGCGGTCTCAAAGGCCGCGTATAAAAGAATCGCCTTGACCTTCTTTCCCTGACAGAACTCTGAAAAAATTGAAAAAAGCATGTAGAGCACTGCCGCCGCGGTAAAAACCTCTCCCAGCCCCAGCCGAAACACATATTCCGCGTAGCTTATCATATTCTCCTCTATTCTGCCGCATTGACGGCAAGTATTTCCCACGCCTAACGCCACAGACCCTCGCCCCGCATGTCATACTCCGGGATTTGGCGGCCATTATCTTACACGTCTAACACCACAAATCATCGCCCGGCATGCCATATTCCGGGATTTGACTGCTATTATTTTACACGCCCAGCATCAGTTCTGTCATGCGGCTGATCTGATTACAGTCAAGCTGCAGGGAACTAAAAAAAGCCGCCATCTGAAAGACATTTTCTTCCTCTGAACCGTCGTCTTTCCATATCTCCTCGGATGTTTTTTCAGATGCTTTTCGCGTTTTTTCCTTGATCGGAGTTTTCTCCGGAAGCCTGGCAAACGCGCCGCTCTCCTTGAACTTCTGCACCACTTCTCTCACCATGGCCGCTATGTATTCTCTGTCCGGGTCCTTTTTCATGGAACGAATCGTTCCCATCTGACTCATGATAACGCTGTTCACCTCATCCTTGGACCGGCAGCTTTTCAGCCTGTTCTGCAATGATTTTCTCAAAATCTCCACCCGCATGGCTGATTTGTACAGCTCCGGATTGTAAACCCGGAGAAAATTCAATTCTTCCGACGTCAGTCTTTTGCCCATCTTCATTTTCTGCTCGATTTTCCGCTCGTACTCTTTCTTTTCATCCTCGGTCATGTCTGACGCGGGATCCACAAGACCCTCGATCATGTTTTCCCACACATCGTTGATTGTACCGGGCTTCCGCTCTCCCGTGTCTCTGCCCGATTTCATCACAGCGCGTAGTAAATTGGTTTCTAACATATGACTCCTCCCATTTCATTTCACATCTATCCTCATGGCTCCGACATTATAATATTTATATCGGCTCATTTTGCTCAAACAAAAAGGCAGAGCGTCAAACTCTGCCCAAAATTTTCTTTTATTCCGCCTTACCTCTCATTTCTTCTTCCCGATGTCGATCCACCCGTAAGCAATCAGCTCCGCTTTAAATGAACTTCTCCGGGAATATTTATCCCTGTACGACGTCATAAGCCTCTGCTTCGCTCCCATATCGCCCATTGACTCCTGTGCCTCGCCCAGCGCCGCGATGTACTGCGCGCATTCGCCGTAATAATTCCTGCGATTTGCCTCCATAATTCCTTTCGTCCTTTTTTCAAGCAGAGAAGTTATTTTCCGGATTACTTTTTCTTTAATATCCGGCTCCATCGGCGTAATAGCCTTCCACTTCAGAAACACCTGTTCAAAAAGGGCGTCGTCGCTTATATCCCTGTATTTCGCCGTGCCTCTCCCATATTCTTCCGTCGAAAAATTCATGGCCGTTCGGACTATTCGCACCATCTGCCGGGTTCCCTGACACCCCTGCCAGTTCTCGTTCAGATACAGCAAAAAAAGAGCAAGCCCCTGTTTCATGAAAGTTCCGGTCCAGCCCAGGGCTTTCGTGCAATTCAATCCTTTTGTCAGCACCTCGTCAAACTGCCCATCAAAAAATTTGACCATTAAAATCACATTTCTGTCCGGGCTGTTCACCTCTCTCTCAAAATAACGATTGCTATACATGCCATAGGAAAAAGAAGGCCCTGCTCCGACATCGTTCCATACTTGGTACACCTCGCGCAGCATTTCTCTTTTTTCTTCCCCGTCTCCGCACAACAGCGCGCGAAGATAACTGAGCGCAGTCGTATCCGATTCGTATGCGGCAAAATAGCAGTCCCTCATCAGCGCCGGATCCATAGCCGCCATCTCTATATACTCCGATGTCTTTAACGCCACTCTGCTGCGTATCTTGTATTCTTTTGGAATTTTTTCTAACGCTTTTATCCCCAATGCGGCCATGTCGCTTGCGTCTTCTGACTTTCCGCTTTCCAGAAGACTCAGGTACAGACCGGGGTGCATATCCGCATATTTTTCCGCATACTCCGACGCAGCCGAAATATCATTCAGCAGACAGACCGCCTCGCCAATCAGACGTTCTGCCGCTGAATCCGTCTCCGGGCCAAGACGCGCAATCCAGAGCGGCAGGAAATCCTCAAAATCCGCCAATTCCTCATCTCCGTGCTGCATAATTGCCTCTAATGTAATATCGGCCGTCCTTACATCTTTAATAACTTCATACACCCATTTTGTTCGATTTTTTCGCATTGCGGCATTATACGCGCAGTAAGCTATGTCAAGGACCACTTCCTCTATATCGCGTTCCACAAGTTCATGTCGCGTCATATCTTCAAAGGTCAGCTCTTCACTATCGTAATATTCACTATAGCAAAAAATTTTCGTTGAAAACAGTTGCCGCCCGATTTCATATCCCTCTTTATATTTTCCCATGTCCATACAGGAATGAATCAAGTCGCAGGTCTGTTCCAGCATATCAGAAATACCGCTGTCATCCGTATAACAGAACTCCTCATCCGTGTCATCATACCAGTCATCATATTCCTCATTTAAAACGCTTTCAATCATGATCTCCTGAGAATCAATCCGTCTCAGATTTTTCTTTACAAGGCTGCATTCCTCTCGGAATTTCTCATCCGCGGCCGCATCCTCAACGGATGTTTTATCTCCCGCCTCTTTCAGCCGTTTTTAAAAATTCTCCCTATAATGCTCCGGCAGACTGCGCCCCATGTTGTGGATGAAAACGCTCAATTGTTCCGATGAATATTGTACTGTAATGGAATCTATCTGTTTTAAAAAATTTGTCAGATTCATCACTTTAATTTTCCGCCGTCCTTAAAAGCGTTCCCCACTTTTTCGCCGAGGCGGATATAGGCCGCACTGGCAGGGTCAAAAATAATGGCGTCCAGCTTTTTATAATCCACGTTGCCATCGGTCAGAATGCTCTCATCGGCGCAGACATTTACAATTTCACCGACCACGACGCCATCCTCATTAAATTTGGACAGCTTGCACTCCAGCGTCAGCGGCAGCTCGTTGATAATCGGAGCATCCACATTCTCCGCCTTCTGTGTCGTAAATCCCGCTTTCTCCAGCTTGTCCGGCTCGTCATTGCCCGAGACGATTCCCACATAGTCGCAGGGAACTACCGTCGCCGCGGTAGCAAAACTAACGGTAAAGGCGCCTTTCAGCTTGATGTTGTCCGTCGTCTTGTGGGCGCCCAGGCTGAGCATCACGGTATTCGCCCCATATTGTCCGCCCCAGGCGGCGTTCATCAGATTCGCTTTTCCGTTCTCATCATATGTGCCGATCATCAGTACCGGCTGCGGATAGACCCACGGCTTTACTCCAAAATTTTTTCTCATTTTGCTTTCCTCCTGAAAATGATTTTATTATATTCATAGGATAGCATATCTATATAACGCACACAAGTCTTTTTATGGGAAAATTCAGAAGAATCCGTGTTTTCTTTTCGCAAATCCCTCTACAATACAATATATTTATGGTTAATATCCCTTGCTTTTATCTGGGAGGTATGTTATATTGTTTTTCATCAAAGTTCTTTCGGTTTACGTCTGCTTTATTCAATCATGTTCACGTCCTTCTTCTTTGGGGCGCGCATGGTAGCTGTCTGAACTATTTTATTAAATAAACGAATTTATTAAACATCTTTTGCCGCTTTCGGCAACTATCCAAAAACCAATCTTAATTTATGTGTATCAAAATGTAGAAATCAGTTGAAAAGACAAGTATATGTCTGGTATAATACAGAAAGGAGATTTGTGTGCAGGACAAAAAACAGAATAAAAGGGGCGGCATGAGCCCTATGGTCAAGTGGACGGCGAAGGACAGCGTATTTATCGACCTGTTCCGGATTAAAAAGAACCTGTTAAAGCTGTATCAGACGCTCCATCCGGAGGATATCGGGGTGACGGAGGATTCGATCAAGGATGTAACGATAAAGAATATATTGACGGACAATCTGTACAACGACTTGGGATTTATGGTGGGGAACAAATTGCTGATATTGGCTGAGGCACAGTCCATGTGGTCGATGAATATTTTAGTGAGGGTGCTGCTGTATCTTGCGCAGAGCTATCACGAGTATTTTCTGAGCACAGGACAGAACTATTACAAGAGCAAGAAGGTGGAGATGCCGAAACCGGAGATTTATGTGATATTCACGGGAGAACGGGTGAATAAGCCGGAGGAGATTTCTCTCTCGAAGGAGTTTTTTGCCGGAGAGGATATCGACCTTGAAATCAAGGCGAAGATTATTTATGAGAGCGATTCCGACGATATCATCAATCAGTACATTATTTTCTGCAAGGTATTTAACGAGCAGGTCCGACAGCACGGGATGACAAGCGAGGCGGTCGAGGAGACGATCCGCATCTGCAGGGACCGGGATATTTTGCGGGAGTATCTGTCAGAGAGGAAAAAGGAGGTGCTTACGATTATGAAATGCTTATTCGATCAGGAAGAAGTCATGGAGATGTATGTCAGGGATGAAAGAAAGGAAGCTGC